>JANNBD010000516.1:0-3269 GCA_031385105.1 Chamaesiphon sp. OTE_78_metabat_374 | reverse complement strand
GAGTCGTGTAAACAGGCTGACGACAGGCACACCAACTTGGGGCGCAGCCGAAATCAGAGCTTCAATTAATACCTGAATAAATAGTTCCGCATCGTCGATTGGAGTGGCGCAACCAATGATGCAGAGATTGCCAGAGATTCGTTTGAGCGTGTCTACCCATTCCGCCATTGAGTCAGCACCTGGCGCGTCAATAATCACGATCTGTTGATTGTGACTAGATTGGTGGAGCTGCTGTCCTAGCCAAGCCCGACTCAACTTGACGCTATTTTTAATCGTCAACCAAGCATCTACGCCTATGGATTGATTTAGAGATCGATTAATATCCACAGTGGCAATTTGTCCACGCAGATACAATAGACGAGTAGCAGGCTGAGTCGTTGGCGGAGAGCTATCTCCGCTGGACAATCGATCCTGCTGGGTGGTGGCAGTTTTACCCAAAAAGGTGTGGATTCGCTCTTTGACTGCGGCGAGGGATCTAGCCGGATCATCTGCTGGCGGCGCGAATCGATCGAGTGTAAATTTACCCTCTTGGGTGAGCACATGACTAAGGGTATCCAGCTCACTACTGAGATCTTCAGTGCCACCATCGATGATTAAAGCCGATCGATCTGGGGCAATCGCAACAGTTGTAGAGACAACGCCGAGAATAATTTCACCGACTCCAGACACGATCCGTTTGGGTGTTTGGTGTGAATATTCAGGCGCGTAACTCATTTCGCCGCGTTCGCGTTTGACTTGATTGGCTAACCGCACCTGCTGATTGGTTCGATCGATATACTGCATCGTCTGGCGATAGACATATCGATATAAACTATCAGCATCAATTATTCCCTGGGTATCGGCGGCGGCTCCATTCAAGCCCTGCATCAGATAATAACTAAATACGCCATGTCCAAGATCGGGAAATTCCCAAGATTGTTGTCCTTCATCACAGGACAAGAGGGCGTAAAAACCTCGGTTGCTGACGGCCTGACGGAGTGATGCCAGTAGTTGAGTGCTGGGATTTAGTTGAGCGCGCCCCGCTGGTGCCGATGATAACGGCTGACTGATTTCGATCTCCGTTCGTAGTTTTGGTGACTGTTCTAGCGATCGCATGTTACCGCTATGACAGGCATCTAGCCACAATAATTGACTATGCGCCGCACAGTGGGAAAGCATCCCTAACACCATCTGAATTGGTAAGCCAGT
Source organism: Chamaesiphon sp. OTE_78_metabat_374 (assembly GCA_031385105.1). Lineage (GTDB taxonomy): Bacteria > Cyanobacteriota > Cyanobacteriia > Cyanobacteriales > Chamaesiphonaceae > Chamaesiphon. The sequence goes on along the minus strand of JANNBD010000516.1, from coordinate 2,081 downwards.
GTTGAGCAGATGTTCTCGATCAGTATCGTACAAACACAGCACAGTCTGTTGTTCAATCGGTTCAACTACCCCATGTCCTGAGAAATAAATCAGAATCGTGTCCTGAACTTGAGCTTCTGAAACCAGCCTTTGCAAGCTAAACTCAACTCTAGCCAAGCTGGGAGTTTGCTCAACCAGATCGTTGTGAATCAAAAATTCTTTGTGGGGGAATGGATCGGTTGCCGCTGCTAATGCCTTGCTAATCCCCTGACAATCGATCGCTGCATACTTGAGCGCGGGAAATGTCGGATCTTGGTATTGGTTTACCCCAATTAATAGCACCCAAAGCTTGGCTGTTCCTATTTCAAGAGCAGACGCAAAACGGCTAGCACCAACACCCACTGGCGACATAATCTTAACTAGGCATATTATTGTTGGGCGACAAACCTCAACTTTTACTCAATGTAATTATACCAACGCCGAAGTTTTTCTGCCTCAGTATAAAGTCTTGTAATTAATAGAGCCAAAAAAATCGACCTAAGAAGATCGATTTTTCTGGCTGTACAGTCACAGACGGCTCATTTGCGGGGAAAGTTTGGAGCTAGGGCTGGATTGTAGATGGTAGTCTGGATCCCTGTTTTGAAATTCACATTCCCTGCCTCTCTGACGCTAGCCGGAATCGCGCTATTCCCAGATCCACCGCTGAACTGATCGCTATTGCGGGTTTGATTTGCACCTTCAGTACCGACGTGAACTTGATTTGTTTTATGGACGATGGCATTGCCGACACAGTTGGGATCGATCGCTTGATTGACGTTATTTGTTTGTGCTCCAGGTGCGTCTTTCGATCCAGTGACTTTGATTTGATTGCTGACATCAACGTTGACACAACCAAGCGCGTGGGCGGACTGAGACGCACTGGAGAAGAGTGCGATCGAGAAGAGAATGCTAGTGGCTAAGATTTTTGCGTACATGATCGAACTCCTAATGTGTGAGGTAAATTAAAATTAAGCTTTGGATTGTTAATCGTCGATTTGAGCGCGTTGTTTGATGAGTTGCTCTCTCAAGATCTTCTCCATCAATTGTTTTTTAAACTTTTTCCGTGATGATGATATCGCTGCGGTATTCACTACTCGACCATTAATCTTGCGATAAACCGTCCGAGTACTTTTGTGGCTATACCGTCCAGATTGTGGCGATTGCACACTTTGCTGTTGAGTTTCAATCGTGGTGACGCGACCGTTACCAGTGGTAGTTGAATTCATGTTAATTTCTTGGCTCACGCCCACTTGGTCAGCCCAGCTAGTTGAGGGGAACAGGGCAATCGCACTAATAATTAGAGCGCAGATTTTAGTTGATTTCATGATGCGTTACTCCAAAATCGATGTGAATTAAAGCATGTAGTTAGAACCAATCAGTCGATCGATTCTAACTAACTCTCAATCGACTATTTAGCTTTTTGGATATTGGCCGCATCTTGAGCAGCTTTCTTAATGTCAATGTTGTAATCGCCGATGGTAGTGGTAGTGCCAGTGATAGTTTGGTTTGTACCACTTACATTGACACCAGACTTACGAGATTTTTGAGCATTAAGAATTTGCTGTTGAGTTTCAGTGACGGTAACGTTGCCATTGCCGAGAGTAGTAGAGTTTAAATCTGCTGATTGATTGTTAACACTGACATTATCAGCCCAGCTAGCAGCAGGGAATAAAGCGATTGCAGTAACGAGAGTTGCGAAGATTTTAGCTGAGTTCATGATGTTTGCTCCGAAGATTTAGTAGTGAGGTTAGGATGAGATTGGACTTGAAGTAGCCTGAAGTTGGCTCTATTTAACTTTACGGATGACGATTGGATTTTATGCAGCGTAGTTAAAACTATTTTGCTTTTTGGATGTTGGCTGCATCTTGAGCAGCTTTCTTAATGTCAATGTTGTAATCGCCGATGGTAGTAGTGGTGCCAGTGATATGTTGACTAGTGCCACTGACATTGACACCAGACTTACGAGATTTTTGAGCATTAAGAATTTGCTGTTGAGTTTCAGTGACGGTAACGTTGCCATTGCCGAGAGTAGTAGAGTTTAAATCTGCTGATTGATTGTTAAC
>JANNBD010000514.1:0-9410 GCA_031385105.1 Chamaesiphon sp. OTE_78_metabat_374 | reverse complement strand
GCTGCAACGAATCGAAGAGGGAGTAGAGAGTAGAGAGTAGAGAGTGGAGAATAAGTATAGTCAAAATTATCCATCTACTCGGAAAGAGATTTATTAGGTGATCGTTGGACAGTTATACTATCTATTGGTCTAAATAAACTTTTAAGATTAACAATTTTCGCCTACTTCCCACCCTCCACCCTCTACCCTCTTTTATGAATGTCCGCGAATTTTTTGAGCTGAGTGCTGGCAAATGGTTTTCCCAAAAGACTAGTCAACATCTAACGTTGAAACAGTCAGAACATGGCAAATCCGATTTAGTCATTGAAATTTTAGCCAGCGACAATCCCCAAGTGATCCAGCTCTGTCACCAAGCAGGTGTCGATCCTAGCTCGATTTGGGGTGGCGTAAAATATACCTGGAAAGGCACGATTGCCTGGGATACACCCACCAAGAACTCGCCAAATCAGCAGGGTGAATCGATCGCAATTGCCGTTGCTGACACACCAGAAGCTAAATCTGGCAGACTGTTTCACACATCCACCAGCAACGCTAAATCTCTTCAGACAGCTCAATATACCCTGGGCGATGATGACGCACTCACTCTAGTTACCAACACAGGAAATACTAGCTCTTCCGAGCGAGTTTGGTTTGAAAGCGACAACGTTCGAGTCCGCACCACCATTACCACTCAGGCAAATGGTGATTCACTTGCTTCTTTCTACTCAGAAATTCGGATGGGCGGGTGATTTAGGCTTTAGGAAACACAAACCTATTCCTATCTACTCTCTCCCCTCTACCCTCTACTCTCTTTCAAATTGTTGCCAAATTTATATCGAAATGTAACAATGCGGTTGGGCAATTATTATTAGGTAATTTTTAAAAATACGTGCAATCTAATTTAGTCGAATCAGCCAATCCTAACGAAGCTCAATTTGAGCGAGAACGGCTTCCCTTCACGATCCAAGATGTCCGCGCAGCGATTCCCAAACATTGTTTTGAGTCTTCTACCTGGAGATCATTATCTTATTTCTTCCGCGATGTCGTAATTGTAGCTGGACTGTACGCGATCGCTTACAAACTAGATAATTGGTTGTTTTACCCAGTGTTCTGGTTCATGCAGGCAACGATGTTCTGGGCACTATTCGTAATTGGACACGATTGCGGACATGGTTCATTTTCTCGCTACAAGTGGCTGAACAACCTCGTCGGGCACATTACTCACTCATTCATTCTGGTACCGTACCACGGCTGGCGGATCAGTCATCGGACGCACCATCACAATACTGGTAATATCGAAACTGATGAAAGTTGGTATCCAGTATCTGAAGCTAAATACGATGACATGAAAGGCTGGGAGAAATTTCTCCGCTTCGATCTGACGTTGTTACTAGCTTACCCTCTATACTTATTCCGTCGTTCCCCTGAGCGTCCAGGCGGTTCACACTTCCACCCAGCCAGCCCTCTATTTCGCGAGTCCGAAAAATGGGATGTGATCACTAGCAGTATCTGCTGTGCTGTCATGGTTGGTTTGGTTGCTGCGGGTACATTTACCTGGGGTTGGCTGTGGTTGGTTAAGTTCTATCTGATGCCTTATCTCGGATTTGTTGTCTGGTTGGATTTAGTTACTTTCCTCCATCACACCGATGATGATATCCCTTGGTATCGCGGCAAAGACTGGTACTTCCTCAAAGGTGCAATTTCCACGATCGATCATGACTATGGTTTGATTAATGATATTCACCACAACATCGGTACCCACGTCGCCCACCACATCTTCCTGACAATCCCTCACTACCACCTCATCGAGGCAACAGAGGCGATCAAACCAGTATTAGGCGAGTACTATCATAAATCCGATCGTTCTATCTGGGATGCCTTCTGGGATGCCAAGGAAAACTGTCACTTTGTCACCAATACGGGGACGAAGATTTATTATCAAGCCAAGTAAGCTCTTACTCCCTCCCCTTGGGAAGGGGAGGGTTGGGGTGGGGTAAAAATTTACGCAGCAACTCGATCGATCTTGCTCTAATCTAGAAGGTAACAACATCAGGAGCTTATTAAAGTGAGTAGCGTTACAGTCATCAATGATTCACAATTTGAGAGTGAAGTTTTACAAGCTGAATTACCTGTCCTAGTCTACCTTTGGGCGGCATGGTGTGGCCCATGCAAGCTGGTTTCACCTTCGATCGATTGGATTGCGACTAACTATGCCGATCGAGTTAAAGTAGTCAAGATGGACATAGATCCAAATCCGGCTACCGTAAAAGCCTACAAGGTAGAAGGCGTTCCCGCGATTCGATTATTTAAAGGTGATGAAATGATTCACGCCTGGGAAGGCGCAATCAGCAAAGATAAATTAAAAGTAATGCTCGATAGCAATCTTTAAATACAAATATCGATAAACATCGATATATTTAGAATTAGCTGAGATCTAATTGGTGGGCGATGCCCACCCCACTTTTCAGCTAAAGCCTAAAGCCTAGAAACTAAAGCCTAATCATGCAGTTTTCCCAACGTCTCCAACCCTTAAAAAGTAATGTATTTGCCGATATGGATCGAGCGAAGGGACGAGCACGGGGACTGGGACAGGAGATTATCGATCTATCCCTGGGTTCATCCGATTTACCGACACCAGCACACGTTATTGCCGCAATTCAATCGGCATTACTCGATCCGAGTACTCACGGTTATTTGTTGTTTAATGGCACGCGGCTGTTTCGGGAAGCTGTGGCAAATTGGTACACCAATAAATATGGAATCGATGTAGATCCAGAAACAGAAGTATTGCCACTAATTGGTTCGCAAGAAGGTACAGCACATTTACCGTTAGCAATTCTCGAACCTGGCGATGTTGCCTTGCTGATGGATCCTGGATATCCTTCACACGCGGGCGGTGTGTATTTGGCTGGGGGAGAAATCTATTCGATGCCGCTACTTGCAGAGCATGGATTCTTGCCTGTACTGGCGGATATTCCGCCTGCAACCCTGGCGAAAGCGCGGATGATGGTCTTGAGCTATCCGCACAATCCTACCACTGCGATCGCGCCCCTAGCCTTCTTTGAGGAAGCTGTGGCTTTTTGTCAGCAGCACAATATCGTACTGGTGCATGATTTTCCTTATGGGGACATGGTGTTTAGCGATCTTCAGGTACCCTCGATCTTGCAAGCAGATCCTGAAAAAAGTGTCTCGATCGAGTTTTTTACGATGTCTAAGTCCTATAATATGGGCGGGTTTAGAGTTGGTTATGCGATCGGTAATCGGGAATTAATTCAGGCTTTGCGCCAAGTTAAGGCAGTAGTTGATTTCAATCAATATCTAGGAATCTTGCACGGTGCCGTCGCCGCGCTCACTGGCGAACAAACCTGCGTGCAGCATACAGTCAATACTTTCAAACAGCGGCGCGATACGTTTGTGCAGGCTTTGAATAAAATTGGGTGGGATGTGCCGACACCTGAGGCGACGATGTATATTTGGGCAAAGTTACCGCCAAAGTGGGCGCATGATTCAATTGATTTTTGTACAGAACTAGTCTGTCAAACTGGTGTAGCTGCTTCGCCTGGAGTGGGTTTTGGCAAGTGTGGCGAGGGCTATGTAAGGTTTGCGTTGGTACATGAACTAGCTAAATTGCAGCTTGCTGTCGATCGAATTTCAAAATTCCTGTAGGGTGTGTTACTGCGCCAGCATAACGCACCATCTTATTGATATTGGTGCGTTATGCTCCGCAGTAACACACCCTACGATTCGATTATTTTGCATGAGATTGTGGAATCACCAGTCGCATCCCGCTCTTCTTGCCATCGGTATCCCCGTGATAGCGAGGAATAATATGAATTGTGGCGTGATTCATGGCTTGCCCTGCCGCCTTGTTGATATTCATCCCGACATTAAATCCGTCAGGCTGAAATTCTTTAGTCAAAATCTCCTGAACTTTATTAGCCATTAGCCAACAGGCTGATTGCTCTTTTGCAGGTAGCTCAAAATAATTGCTAACGTGTCGTTTGGGCACAATTAAAACATGCCCTGGACTAAGTGGATAGCCATCAAACATCGCATAGGCAGTTGCTGATTCTGTCAATAAATTTAGTTTGCGATGAGGATTGCAGAAGATACAGTTATTCGGTGAATTCCATTGATGATTGTAATGGACATATTCATATATTTCGCAATAATCATTTAGCTGAATTGATTTGAATGGTAGCTTGACAGTGCATTGATATGTTGGTTTCTTGTGAACGTAATGTTCGCGAAATCCTTCCTTCTTCAAGTCACGCCTGACAGCATAGTATGCCTTACCTCCAGGCTTGAGCAGATGCGCGACATTCATCAGTACATCAGCCTGAGCTTCAGGCATCAATACATTCAAAACATAACAACAAACGATCGAGTCAAATTTGCCATCAGGATATGTGGGAAAATAATGTGGATCGTAGCCACTAATATCTAAACCCTTTTGTTGTAAAAATTTAACATCATTGCCCAAGCCACAACCAAAATCAAGAATGCGTCCTGAGAGCAAGTTTTTACTTAACAAAAACTGGACTGGTGATGATAATTTGATTCGATCGATCGCAGTTAGATGACTAAAGTTATTTGCTTGTTTTCGCATGAAATTAGGGTCGAGGTTTAGCGATGTCCCCAGAGAAGAATTAAGTCGTCATGAGAATTTTTATGACCTGTTAGATTTCTTTATATTTGAGAGATCTGGAAATTTAGCAGAGCGTCACCTTCTTATAATTCCCCAAACATCCACTCAAATATGACTTTGTGCGATCTGAATAATTTAGCCGATGCAGCTTGGCGAATAATCCTCGCTAGATGGCTAGCATAATTGTGGCAATACGCACAGATCGCTATCGTAAATACCGATCCTGGTAGACTGTTGAGACTGACTACAATGAAGAAGTAGCAATCGTGAGCTGAAATCCCTACGGCTGCTGCTTATATAAAATTTTTATTCCCAGTCGCATCATGCAACCAAATAACCCCGAACAATTTACCGAAAAAGCTTTTCAGGCAATTACCAATACCCTCGACGTAGCCAAAGCTGCCCAGCAGCAGCAAATGGAATCGGAGCATTTGCTCAAAGCGTTGCTGGAGCAAGATAGCTTGGCAACTAGTATCCTCACCAAGGCGGGCGTAAATCTGAGTCAATTTCGCCAAGGATTGGATAGTTTTATCCAGAAGCAGCCCAAGATATCTGGTGGAATTAGTTCGGTGTATCTGGGGCGGAGCGTGGATACATTACTCGACAGGGCTGATAAATATCGGCAAGAGTATGGTGATGAATTCATTTCGATCGAACATCTGTTATTAGCGTACCCTCAAGACGATCGATTTGGGAAGAAGTTTTTTACAGAATTCAAGTTAGAAGAAAGTAAATTAAAAACAATAGTCTCCCAAATTCGAGGTAGTCAAACCGTGAACGATCGTAATCCTGAAGGTAAGTATGAATCACTATCGAAATATGGTCGAGATCTAACTGATTTTGCCCGTCGCGGTAAGCTAGATCCAGTGATTGGTAGAGATGATGAAATTCGCCGCACGATTCAGATTCTATCCCGCCGAACTAAGAATAATCCCGTCTTAATTGGTGAACCTGGAGTTGGTAAAACAGCAATTGCTGAAGGATTAGCCCAGCGAATTATTCGTGGGGATGTGCCACAATCTCTCAAAGATCGACAGTTAATTTCACTAGATATGGGTGCCCTGATTGCGGGTGCTAAATATCGCGGTGAATTTGAAGAACGGCTCAAAGCTGTTCTCAAAGAAGTGACTGAATCTGAAGGACATATTATCTTATTTATCGATGAGATTCACACAGTGGTTGGAGCTGGTGCCAGTCAAGGCGCAATGGATGCCGGAAACTTGCTCAAACCGATGATGGCACGGGGTGAGCTGCGGTGTATTGGAGCCACAACTCTCGATGAATATCGCAAATACATTGAGAAAGATGCCGCCCTAGAACGTCGGTTTCAACAAGTATATGTAGATCAACCTACTGTTCCCGATACGATCTCGATTTTGCGCGGGCTAAAAGAACGCTATGAAGTCCATCATGGTGTCAAAATTTCTGACAATGCTCTCGTAGCTGCGGCAACACTATCCACTCGCTATATTAGCGACAGATTTTTACCAGATAAAGCGATCGATCTGATGGATGAAGCTGCGGCTAAACTGAAGATGGAAATTACCTCTAAGCCAGAGGAGTTGGATGAGATCGATCGTAAGGTACTGCAACTAGAAATGGAACGGCTATCTGTTAATAAAGATACCTCTACACCTGCCCGCGAACGCCTCCAAAAGATTGAGAAAGAGCTGGCAGATCTCAAAGAAGAGCAGCGGACTTTAACAGCTCAATGGCAATCTGAAAAAGATATTATCACCAGTATTCAAACCATCAAAGAAGAGATGGATACAGTTAATATTGAAATCCAGCAAGCCGAGCGCACTTACGAACTCGCCCTCGCTTCCGCGCTCAAATACGGCAAACTCACCGAACTACAGCAGAAACTAGAAGCCGCCGAAGTCAACCTCGCCCAATCCCAAACCACCGGAAAATCCCTGCTCCGCGAAGAAGTCACCGAATCTGACATCGCCGAAATCATCTCCAAGTGGACAGGCATCCCCCTGACAAAACTAGTCGAAACCGAACGCGAAAAACTACTGTTTCTCGAAGACGAACTGCACCGCCGCGTCGTCGGACAAGAAGAAGCCGTAACTGCTGTTGCCGAAGCGATTCAGCGTTCCCGCGCCGGACTATCCGACCCCAACCGTCCGATCGCTAGCTTCATCTTCCTTGGTCCTACAGGTGTCGGCAAAACCGAATTGGCTAAAACACTAGCCAACTATCTTTTCGATGCCGAGGATGCTCTAATTCGCATCGATATGTCCGAATATATGGAGAAGCACGCCGTCTCGCGGCTGATTGGTGCGCCTCCTGGCTACGTTGGTTATGAGGAGGGCGGACAGCTCACCGAAACCATCCGTCGTCGTCCTTATGCGGTAATTCTATTCGACGAAATCGAGAAGGCACATCCCGATGTCTTCAACGTATTATTACAAGTACTTGATGATGGACGTGTCACCGATTCCCAAGGTCGGACGGTAGATTTCAAGAATACCGTAATTATCATGACCAGTAATATTGGTTCCCAATATATCTTGGATCTTGCGGGTGATGATTCTAAATATAGTGAGATGAAATCTCGTGTGCTCGAAGCTCTAGGTCACAGCTTCCGCCCTGAATTTCTCAATCGGATCGATGATACGATCATCTTCCATAGTCTCCAAAAAGATCAACTCCGCAGCATCGTCAAGATTCAAATTGCACGGCTAGAAAAACGGTTAGTCGATCGCAAGCTATCACTCAAATTAGCCGATTCCGCCCTCGATTTCCTCACCAATGTTGGCTACGATCCAGTCTATGGAGCGCGTCCACTCAAGCGGACAATCCAGAAGGAGCTAGAAACTATCCTCGCCAAAGGGATTCTGCGCGGCGACTTTAAAGAAGGTGATACAGTATTTGTGGAAGTCCAAAACGATCATCTCACCTTTAGTCGTTTACCAGGAAATATTGTGACTCAAGAAGCGTAATGCTTCAGGCGGATTATGTTTCTAACTTTTTCTAGCAGCTTCTTATGAAAAGCACAGATATTCAAGAGCTATTGCAGCGTTATGCAAATGGAGAAAGGCTATTTTCTGGAATTTACCTAAATGATGAACTGATCAATCTTGATTTGCAGGATATTGATTTAAGTTCGGCAAATATTGATTGCAGTAATGCAGAAAGATGTAATTTCAGTCGCGCCAATTTAAGTTCGGCAAGTTTTGGTGAATGTTTTCTTTATCAAGCTAACTTAAGTGATGCTAATTTGAGTCACTCTCATCTAGGGCAGTGCAGCTTTGAAGAAGCCAATCTTAGTGGAGCTAACTTGCAAGGAGCTAGCTTAGAGTTTGTTAGCTTCAATGGGGCAAACTTGACTCAAGCCAATTTGTCTGAGGCTGTTTTAGGTGGAGCTGATTTTCGTGGAGCAAATTTGAGTGGAGCAAATCTTTTGAATGCTGTTAACAGTCGTGAGATTGATGATCAAGATCTAGGAGCACGGTGGGTTGAAATGCTGAAGCAAGAAGTAATCCTATCATCAACTATCATGCCTGATGGCAGCATAATCAGTAATGTCTGAACTGTTAAGAGAACGTAGGGTGGGCAATGCCCACAGACCATTTTCGGTCTAGTAATATAAATATTTCAGGTGTTTCATCTCGATTGCCTACTGCACACTTTGCGAATGATTGAGGTAAAAATTGTGAGTTCGCGCAGCTTACCATAGGTAGTCGAATGAGCAGTTTAAAGTCTTTTTGCTTCGGTTCTATAATGGTCTGTGGGCATTGCCCACCCTATATTTCTACATTTTCTGCCTACTTACTTTTCTCAAGCCTGAAGAGGTGAAGACGCACCTTGCCACCGTGAAAAAATCACATGAATAAAATCAGCCAAACACAACAGCTTGTTAGCGAGATCAATCGTTTGCATTGTGATTTTTCAAAAGATTATTTTGAAACAGGGCGGGTCGAAAAAATCAACCTTTCTAGAACCATAACCCATATACCTGTCCCTCACATCTACAAATATCGCCTGACCTTACACGAGAGCGTGAACGATTACCTGATGATGGCAGTTTTGAGCTAGTAGGGTGGGCAATGCCCACAGACCATTTTCGATCGAGTAATATAAATATTTCAGATGGTTTATCTCGATCGCCTACGGCATACTTTGCGAATAATTGAGGTAAAAATTGTGCGATCTCCTGAGGGAGAGGCTCCGCCAACGCGCAGCATACTGGAGGTAATCGAATAAGCAGTTTAAAGTCCTTTTGTTTCGGTTCTATATGGTCTGTGGGCATTGCCCACCCTACATTTCTACATTTCCGCCTACTTACTTTTCCCAAGCCTGAAGAGGTGAAGATACACCTTGCCACCGTGAAAAAATCACATGAATAAAATCAGCCAAACAAAACAGCTTGTTAGCGAGATTAATCGTTTGCATTGTGATTTTTCAAAAGATTATTTTGAAACAGGGCGGGTCGAAAAAATCAACCTTTCTAGAACCATAACCCATATACCTGTCCCTCATATCTACAAATATCGCCTGACCTTACACGAGAGCGTGAACGATTACCTGATGACGGCAGACATCGATATAAAATATTTTTACCGAGTCAAAACCCGCGAAAGTATAGACGACAAAATTGAACGCTTTTCAACACGAGAAGATCGATACCCCGTCAATAACTGGCTCAATGATATTTTTGGCGCGCGCATTATTTTAACAGCCGCAGAAATCACAGCCGTGATGGATTTGCTCGATGACTGGCAAGATGAACTAAGCCTAAAAAACTGGTACTTGCGTAACAAAGAAGATTATAAAG
>JANNBD010000512.1:0-3226 GCA_031385105.1 Chamaesiphon sp. OTE_78_metabat_374 | reverse complement strand
GCTGACGCGGATGCGAAAATCGTCGTTGATGAACCAACAGCGTTCTTGACCTTGATTATTGTCGTATTCGGTATCGATCGTCAAGATGCCGTCTTGCCCGAACCAATAGCGGGAGATGACGGGGATTTTTTCGACATAGCCTCGATCTCGAATCAGTTTACCAGATCGTTTTGTCTCATCGTCGGGAACGTCAATTAGGACTGCCCCGTAATCTTCATTCGGTGGGACATCATCGAGATTAGCTTGCCACATAAATCTGCCGCCGCCCATTGCCTGAGCGGGATCGATCGATTGTTGTTTGCAAATTTCGATCACTTTTGGATCATCTTTGGCAACGACTTGAATAATTAGATTTGATTCCCCCGACTCATCATCCACAAGATCAAAATGATGAACCGCGCGCAGCGTCAGCCAAGTTCCCTCGCTCTTGCGAAAGAAGTCCATCATTGTCATGGGGGGAATTAGCATAGGAAGTGAATAGTGGATAGTGGATAGTGAATCGTGGTTTAGTTTAGTAATTGTAGTAGAGGGTAGAGTGTCGTAGGGTGGGCACTGCCTACCAGCTAGATCTGTGGCAATTTCTAGCTCGTGAATATTTGTGGCTGGTGGCTGGATGGATTGCTTAAACTCGCGGCTACAATATAGAGTTGACTAATAACGAATTGACAGAATACCCGTGAATGATTCTCTTGTCGCACCTTCAGAAATTTTAGCAGCTATTCGGGCGGGACAGTCGATCGAGCATTTAGATTTGTATCGAGCGGATCTGCGGGATGTCGATTTGACAGGTGCTCATCTGCAAGGGTTAAACGCGATTGGGGCTAACTTTAGTGGTGCCAATTTGAGCGGTGCCGATTTGAGCGGTGCCGATTTACGCGGGGTGAATTTTACCGATGCGAATTTGACAGGAGCTAATTTAGCCAAAGCGTATCTCAATCGTGCCTTTTTATACAATGCCAATCTGACTGATACAGATCTCACAGATGCAAAATTGCAGGTGGCACGGTACGATCGAGATACGATCTGGACAGAGGGGTTTGGCTACAAATCCTTGGGAGCAATCGGCCCGAATGCACAACTAAATGGTGCATACTTAAATACTGCGAATCTGCGGAATGCCGATCTCAGTGGCGCGAATCTATTGGGTAGCTATCTCAGTGGTGCTGATTTGACAGGCGCAAATCTTCAAAATGCTCGGCTGAGTGGCTCTACGTTGCACAGAGCATTTCTGACTGGTGCGTCCCTGCGAAATGCCAGCTTGAACGGCGTGAATTTACAAGGTGCCGATTTACGAGCAGCGGATTTGACTGATATCAAGATCGAACACGTAGAGAGCATTTCTGGTGCAGATTTTAGTCAGGTGCAAGGTTTGAGTGATAATATTCGATCGATATTACTCGGACGCAGTGCGGCGGAATTGGATACTTGGAATGCTTTTACACGGCGGACAACCAGACAAAGCTTAGGTAGTTGATAGTTGATAGTTGTTGGCGGAGCCTCTCCATAGGAGAATAGCTAGGTTTTAGAGTGGATTCTAGACTCATTGTTTTTGCTGATTTCATAAGTCAAGATATCTGCTAGGCTACAGAAATCATACATGGAATAGTCTAGGCTAAACCCTGAAGTCAATTTTTAGCTAGAAGCTGGATGGAACCTGGATACCTGCTGCGTAATCGTTACTGCATTCAACAACCGCTAGCATCGGGTTGTTTTTGTGTTACGTATCTGGCGATCGATTACGAGTACTATCGTCATAAGTATGTAGTGATCAAGCAGCTCAAGCCTCAAAATAAAAATCCAACTTTGCTCCAAATTGCCCGACGGCTATTTGAGACAGAAGCAATGGCATTGAAAAGATTGGGTGACGTTACAGATCGAATTCCCACGCTTTATGCTTATTTTGAAGATCATAGTGAATTTTATTTGGTTCAAGAATTTATTGAAGGACAGACGCTCTCTCAAGAATTAGAGCGGGGTAAATTATCAACAGCAGCAACAATTCAAGTCTTGAGAGAGATTTTGATTGGCTTGAGCTTTGTTCATGCTGAAAATACAATTCATCGCGATCTTAAGCCTGATAATATCATTCGGCGATCGAGTGATAATGCCCTAGTTCTAATTGATTTTGGTGCAGTTAAAGAAGTACGCCAGACCACGCTTACAACTCCAAATGCCAGGACTTTAGCTTCAATTGGTTTCGGCACTGAAGGCTATATGCCCAGCGAACAGGCAATGGGATATCCCAAGTTAGCTAGTGATATTTATGCAGTGGGGGCAATTGGGATTGAATGTTTAACCGGAAGAGAACCACACGAGTTATTTGATGAGGAGCTATTAGAATTTAAATGGAGACATCTTTATAAAGCGAGTAATCCGAGGGTAGATCCTTTAATTAGTCCATTGGTAATGGTGTTAAATAAAATGCTTCAGCAACGACATCTTGATCGCTATGCCAACGCCACTGAAGCACTGACAGCAATTAATTCAATCTCTCTGAGTAGCGATTCTGCTCATGGCAATAGATCTGCAATCCAATTACTACTCCCTCGAAAAATCTCATCGATCTTTGATCGAATCCCTGTAACTAGATCGACTTTTATTAAGTTAATTGGAATCGGTAGTATTGGAGCAATTGGATCGGTCACAGTCTCCAAAATAATTCAGTCTTTAGACCCTAAGCTAGATTTAAACCAACGAATTAATTCAGGTGCTGTCCCAACGATCGATCGACTAGCAATTCTCCCAATTACATCAATTAAAGTAAACGATCAGGGTGATGCGATCGATCGACCACAATCTCGCTCAGGTATTTTTCAAGAAGAACTAGGTCATGGTATTTTTTTGACAATGGTTCAAATCGCTGCGGGTACATTCACGATGGGTTCGCCAATCTCAGAAGCAGGCAGCGAAATTACTGAACAGCCACAGCATTTCGTGCGCTTACCAGGATTTTATCTAGGGCAAACTCTAGTAACTCAAGCTCAATGGGCGGAAATTTTCCCAGATCGATCTGTGGGATCTCGTGGCGATAGTCAACTCCCTGTGAGTGGAATTAGTTGGCTCGATGCGATCGAGTTTTGTGAACTACTCAGCACCAAAACCGGACGAACCTATCGGCTACCGAGCGAAGCCGAATGGGAATATGCTTGCCGCGCTGGTACCACCAACCCATTTGCCTATGGGGATACTATTCTATCCTCGATCGTCAATTATGATGCCACAAGAC
>JANNBD010000481.1:0-2422 GCA_031385105.1 Chamaesiphon sp. OTE_78_metabat_374 | reverse complement strand
TCAGGCTAACGATCGCAGGTCAACTCTAGCAGATTCCGATCGCCGGATTTCATGGCCTCCAAAACCTGTTGATAGACGGTGGTCGCTTCTTCGACAGTCTTGCGCTGGACTGACATGGGCATTGCCGTATTTTTAAGCAGGATTTCGATAACGTACATATATGGAAGAGAAGTTTTGGTATTGACCTTAATTGTAAGACGAATCCCCAGAGAGAAGTTTAATCTTAATCGATGATAAACATCTGAAGATAGCAGAAAACCCACCCAATTCTAGATCGGGTGGGTTTTCTCTTTAAGGTGGATTGTTATAAGCCAGAGGCTGAAGCCACACAGTCAGAATCGAAATTCTGTGGCGATCGATTCGATCATTTTGCTAACGTCAGCGGACTAGAGCGGACGTATCACAATTCTACCACAACCATTCGATCGAATAAAGCGGGTAGTGTCGATCGATCAGCACTCCACTAGTAAGAGTGCTAATTCGACTTAGAACTGATAGACGACCCAGAGCTTAATTTTTTCGTGACCAATCAATTCTTGATTGAAGGTCTTGCAAAAATCTTCATACTCGTCATCGTCCATCACAATACAGCCCATTGAACCAGGGACATTCGCATCGCGATGAATCATTAGATCCGATCGCTTAATGCCGTCAGTAGTCCGAACTTCAAAAGGCGTAATTGCATAAGCATCTCCATCGATACCCCTTACACCCTTGCGATCGAGCGGTGCCACATCCACCCAGTAGTTAGCAAAGGTGGGATTGCATTGATAAGTAGCAGGACAAACCCCGCCGCCTTGCTTACTCCAGCCGCCGATCTTCTGCCATTGACCTAAGCCAGTAGTCGCCACCCATCGCCCAATAATTCCCTCTTTATAATCCATCAACATCAATCGACCGCGATTGAGTTCAGGTGTATTATCCAAGGGCATTACAAACATTAAGAACGGTTGGTCTAACATTATTTAACCCTCTCCAGTGGAATTGCTGGAGCGTTGAGCGGCAAATCGATTTGATTGTCTCGATTTTGATAATTTCCGACTGGGAGCGGGGTACAAAATAGAGCAAACATTTCGGGATGGAATAGCTGCATAGCCAATGATATGACCAACAATCCCGCATAAGACAAATAAGGTTGCCATGATAATTTCATTGAATTTTACTATTAAATTAGTTCGCGAATTTCGCAAGATTGAGCGACTGCATTAGTTGACCACAGAAAAATCGCCCCCACATAGTTAAAATCGCCTGTATAGGTGCCATTTGGAGGGATCGACTGAAATCGCTTATTCGCTGCTGTAGGCGCGTCAAAATCCAGAAACACGGCAGCGGTACCAGTGTTAGTCACTGAGTAATTTTGACGAGCTGGGTTTGCTGGTAACGCCTGATAAGCTGCTGGTAACGTTGCTGCTAAGTATTGGGGCGCGGTGAAAGTAGTCGGTAAACTATCAATGATCGGGACTTGACCGATACTGGTAGGCATTGGTGAAGATAAAGGCATGATTGATTCAAACTCCGATAAAGTTAATGGATAAATTGAAATTGTGGTATTCGGGTAAATGATGACCAAATCCCTGACAGGCTCAAACGATAATCGGTAAGATGTCGCCGGAATGGTAATTCGACTTTTGCCAAACTCGATCGATTGATAGCTCACTGTCAGATATTCACCCTCGAATAATTCCTCTACTCGCAAATAGCCAGCCTTGCGCCACACGGGGGGTATAGGGCTGACTATCGATATAAAAATGGCTCTGGCATCAAATAGCTCAGGAAATTCGACGCGGCCAGTTAGGGGGATAGGTGGGAGCCAGTTAATCATTGGAGATTTATCTCATCTACCGCGAACTCGATCCGGTTCAGTTGGTTGGTTACAGTGTCGCTGTCAACTCCGCTGTAAACCCACACTTCCAAGCTAATCTGAGTCAGATAATAGGCTGGGGTAATTTCCAGCGCGTAGTTTGCGGTTAAGGGTGTGAACCGAAACAGATTAATCTGATTGAGATACAGCCTCCGCCCATCGCTAACCGTCACATCTGGCACCCCGCCGATCGTGATTCCGGTTTGGATCTTCTTGGCAACTCTGCCCGCTAATTTCCAGCTCGATGGAGCGGTGGAAGATTTGGCAGAAATCGCAATAATATGATTCTCAAGTTGGAATGGTAGAACGATCGGGGGGATTTCCAGCGTGTAACCAGGCTTATCGGGCACTAGTGCCGCTGCCTGCGAATAATCCCAGAGCTGTGACCATTTCGAGCTATTTTGTAGCTCTAAGATTGGTTTGCTCATTTGATTAGCTCATGTAAGATCGTCCCGAACTCCAAGTTTTTAGCGCGTCATCTACATCGATACCGCTATCTTGTAGGGCATCAAGGAAGTCATCTACCTCTATTTCCCCCGCCACAAATTCCGCTGTAGCAGC
>JANNBD010000458.1:0-2540 GCA_031385105.1 Chamaesiphon sp. OTE_78_metabat_374 | reverse complement strand
TTTTATCAAATGTCCAACGTGGCATCAGGATCTACTACTGTCACACAGGTATCTACTGCCATTGCTTCAAGTTCCACAGATGGAGCTAGCTGTCCATTTATTTCCCCTCGAATTGATGTTGTGAAGGATGTCGGTATCGTCAATCGCATAAATGCGACAACCTTCGATGTGCCATTTACGATTAAGGTCAAAAATACTGGACTGGACTCTGCCCCCAATGTCCAAGTTACTGAGAATTTAGCACTGGCATTTCCGACTGGTACACCCCAAATCTCATTAGCTACCGCACCTACAATTACGAGTGCGCCGACAAATGGACTCTGTACTCGCAACACCAACTTTGATGGCAAAACTACCGGAAAGATGCAGCTATTAACAGGGGGAAATAGTCTACCTGGCGGAGCAAGCTGTACGATTTCCCTAACTGCTCGTCTGGTCTACAGTACCGCTGGATTGGTGCCTACGACCCAGAATAACAGTGTCTATGCTAGTACAACAATTATGGCAAATACTGGACACACCTTTTCCGTTGACAATACCCCGATTTTACCGCCCGACTTATACGATGTAGACACTTCAACCAATGGCAGCAACCTACCATTGTCGGCACATGCTGATAGCCCCAGTCCCACCCCGATTACTTTTCCGATATCGAGCAATCCCAACTTACTACTAGTCAAGCGAATTACGGCAATTAATGGCCAAAATTTCACCACATATAACCCAGAGGCAGCCAATCCCTACGATGATAATCTGATCGAACCCTCGCTGGCACCCCAGTTACCAAACTATCCAACCGCAGACACAACCAAATGGCCTAATACAATTAGCAATACCAGCAGCACTTTTCTGGTTGGAACTACTGGCGGAAACGTCCAGCCCAACGACTCGATCGAATATACGATCTACTTTCTCTCTGCTGGTAATATCACTGCCAATAATGTTTTATTGTGCGATCGAATCCCCACCCATGTAACTTTCAATCCCAATTCTTTTACCAACACTACTACAAATCCGAGTGGTGTTGCTCGTGGTATTGCCGTCCAGCTCGGCGATACGCCTGATTACTACACCAATACTGGCGATAGTGATTTGGCACAATACTTCCCACCAGGAATCGAACCGAGTACTGTCTATGGCACCAAGGTTAATTGTGGTGGATCCAATAGTAATGGAGCGGTAGTCGTCAATCTTGGTAATCGACCACATGCCATCGGAGATCGAGCAGTTGATGCTGCTGCGGGTGCTTATGGGTTTGTCCGTTTTCGCGGTCTGGTAAAATAAACAGAGCTATCTTAATTTCTGACCTGATGAAACTAACATTTATTATCGACCCGATCGGCAAATTAGATCCTACTCACGATACTAGTGTGGCATTGATGGAAGCAGCCGATCGACTCGGACATCAGGTGTGGATTACCCAGGCTGAAAAATTGAGTGTGGTGGGTGGGGAAGCCTGGGCATTTGTCCAGCAGGTAAAACTCGTCCCCGTTCAGCTTCAGGATGGTCGCTGGGTGGCTCAACCAGACTGGTATCAGCTCGGAAATGTCGAATTCCAGCCTTTGGGCGAAATGGATGCCGTGTTCATGCGGACAGACCCACCTGCGGATGTGGCTTATTTCTATGCGACTTATATTCTCGACTGTCTCGATCCAGCTCAGACTTTGGTCGTAAATAGCCCGTCTGGACTCCGCAATGCCAATGAGAAAATGTTTGCCCTGCAATTTGCGCGCTGGATGACTGAAACGATCGTGTCGCGAGATAAAGTAGTGATTCGGCAGTTTGTCGAAACCCACGGTGCCGCAGTACTGAAACCACTCGGTGGTAAAGGTGGAGAAGGGATTCTATTTCTGACTGCTGACGATCGCAATTTCAATTCCCTGATTGAAGTTAGCACTGGACAAGCGCGGGAGCCATTGATGATTCAGAAGTTTTTACCTGCTGCAAAAGATGGCGATAAACGGATTATCTTACTCGACGGCAAACCCCTCGGTGCCGTGAATCGGATTCCAACAGGGAAGGAGTTTCGGGGGAATATGGCAGTAGGTGGCAGAAGTGAGAAAGTCGATATTACCGATCGAGAATATCAGATGTGTGCGGAGATTGCACCCAAGTTGCAAGCGGCTGGCTTGTATTTTGTCGGTATTGATGTGATCGGTGGTTGTTTAACTGAAATAAATGTCACTAGTCCGACAGGAATTCGCGAGATCGACAGGTTGAATAATGTTAGTTTGGGTCAGGAAGTAATGGAGTGGTTAGTTGCACGAAAATGATTAGGATCTTCAAAGATAGTATTGCTGCGTAGATCCAAGGCGGGCACGAGGCCACGCCCTTACAGGCTAACTGTGTAGGGCGCGGTCTTGTGTCCGCCCTAGATCTGTGCTAATTAACGTGAGTTCGGGTTAAGGATCTATATTAATGGCTTCTAGCTTCGTTTCTGAACGCCGCCGATTGAAATCGGGGCTAACAATACAAAGTCCGCCTTCGCGGACTAATCAGCCAGTCCGCGAAGGCGGACTTTGCAACATGAGCGACGATTT
>JANNBD010000430.1:0-2954 GCA_031385105.1 Chamaesiphon sp. OTE_78_metabat_374 | reverse complement strand
GCGTGTCCTTGGCTACCATAACCAATAATTGCAACGGTTTTGCCGTTTAATAGGTCTAAATTAGCATCGTTGTCATAATACATCTGCGCCACGATCGATCTCTCCTTAACCTTGTACTTGTTCTATTGTGTCCTGTCTTGCATCACTATTGGGCGGGAATAATCTCGCTATGCATTACCGCAGGCAGAACATTTTACCATGTAGCGGTATGGGGATCTTGCTCTCGATCGCAGATTATGCCGATCCAAAATCATCGTCAAGACAGGTTTAGATAAATAATCCAGGCGAAACGCTAAAAAATTCGCCCAATGCCTTAGCCTGTGATTTGCTAATTGCTCGCTTGCCGTTAACAACTTCCGACACAACACCCCGCGAACCGATTAGTCCGACTAGATCTGCTTGGCGAGTCTGATTAGATTCCATTAAGTGCTGCAAAAGCTCATGTGGAGATACATGATCCATTGGATAATGCACTGTTTCATAGTTTTTAATTAAAATAACTATCAGCTTCAAAAACTTAATTTCTGCTGTGGTACTATTTTGTTTGAATACCAAATTTTCCGCTATTGCTAACGCTCGATCGTACTCAACCTCAGAATCAATTTCTTGTGGTACAAACTCAGCCAATAACTGTGGGTAATTATCTCGATCTAATGCAATAGTCATTCATTTTAAAAGTGAGGATCGTTTTTCCAGTCGTCCTTGTCATATTCAGCGTGGGTGAGAAAATATTTGAAATAAACAGTCTGAGATTGATACTTCATACCAACGGTTAGTCGGTATGTATTGCCCTTAATATTGAATACAGTTAGATTACCAACTGCTTCTGTTTCTGGATAATCTTGGCGTACTTCTTCGAGATTTTGCCATTCTGCTTTCTCAACTGTAGCGTACCATCGATCAATTATCTTGCCGACGTTAGAATATTTGGATACATCTGCACGAAGCTTGCGAATCGAAATTAAATGCATGTTCCTTGTCTTTGCTGTTATTGAATTTGATGTTTTTCATAATTGAGACTCAGTTGCGATAAGTTTGATTACAGGTTGTTTTTTGTTGATCGATCTATGACTCAAATTCTTTGAGCTATTTCACAAGCTGATATACCTGCGCTATCCATTAATCAGTGCTTGTGAGAAATTGATACGGTCTTCAATATATTTATAATCTCAAATTGAGAGCGATATGTCAAGATCTCTCACTACTAAATTCTAACAAGTGTCTTTTTATCGCTTGGAATTTGCCTGCAACCATAGTTCTAGACTGACCAGCAACCATAATTTCACTCCATATCGCCCCCATACATCGCCCTGAAAACTCAGCCATTCTTTAATCAAATCCTGATTGATGTAGGGGGCGATTAATGCCCGTCGATCGAGTAACATTGATTTTGCTTGACGGTGCCAATATTTGCGAAACCCTAGTTGGACGGGTACCATCATGCCACTTTTAGGACGGTTGATAATTGTAGCTGGTAATAGATCGGCGACTGCTTGTTTGAGGACTGCTTTTTCTTGTACTCCTGATAGTTTATATTCTGGGGGAATTGCCATACTCAGTTCCACAATTCGCCGATCGAATAGTGGCGATCGACCCTGTAATTTGGCAGCTTGGGTGAGATTATTCACCTTAGTTAAAATCTGATCGGCACCCTTGAATTTGATATTGAGAGCCATCAAGCGATTGAGATAGCTCATCTCGGAATTCAGATCTGGTTCAAAGATTGATGGTTGTTGGACTCGATTAAAGATATCGGGTTTGAGCAATTGGGGCAGATCGGTGGCACACTTTTGAAAAGAAGTTAAATATGCTGATAATGAATCGCCTTTGGTGACAGAACTATAGAGACTATCGATTAACATTGGTTGATTTTTTGGGCCACCAAAGCAGGGATCGCCACCTTCGCCGTTGAGGGTAATTGAGACATCTTCACGGGCTAATCTCCCAATTAATAAATTGGGCACTGTGAGCGGATCGCCGATCGGATCGTCTAAGTATCCCATCGTTTCTGGCAAGTTTGACCACATCTCGGCAAAAGTAATTTCGAGGATGTGATGATTTGTCTGGCAATGGTTGGCTACCATGATGGAAAATTCTAATTCATTGGCACATTCGGCTCCAAAGTGAATCGAATAAGTGTGGATCGGTGCATTGTGCAATTTGGCGGCGAGAGCGGTAATGCAGCTAGAATCCAACCCGCCAGAGAGAAATATGCCCACGGGTTCGCCTGTGGGTAAATATTCCCGCATGATTTGCTCTAGTTGCGATCGAAGTTTATCGCCGTGCCATACTAGGGACTCAGGTTCGACTACCCGCTCTTGGAGTTGCCAATAGGTTGTCACTTGCGCTCCAGGTAATTTCAGAGCTGTACCTGGGCGAATTTCCCGCACATCCTGCCACATTGTCCGTTCTCCAGGCACGAATGAACAGGTGAGATAATCACGGAGGGCGATCGGATCGAGTTGATTCGATCGATAAGGATTTAAACTATGAAGTTGGGGAGCAATCCAGCAATTTTTGCCAGTAGTGTAATAAATTGTCCTACCACCAATCGGATCGCGAATGATGATTAGTTGCTCTAATTGTCGATCGTAAATTACCAGCCCAAACATGCCCTGAAGTAAGTCTAGGCTGTTTAATTCTCCTTTTGACCACAACCGTGAGAATATTTCTAGATCACTTTCGTCAGGTTTGAGGGCGAGATCTTGGCGATTACTCAACCAGATATCACCCGTAATAATGAATCGATCGCATGTACTGATTGCCCAATCTTGGGATTTGACGATCGCAAATTGCCTTTCTTGCCACTCTGATTCAATTTCAGCTATGTCACCCCAAGCAACTAACCAGCGTGGAGTTTTGATGGGGATAAGATTTTTATTACGTCTAAATATCACGAATTAATGGGTAGGTTGGGTTGACGAAGGAAACCCAACGCTATGGAGATGTTGGGT
>JANNBD010000394.1:0-7282 GCA_031385105.1 Chamaesiphon sp. OTE_78_metabat_374 | reverse complement strand
GGTAAAAAACGATTGGTAGTTAACCAGAATTTGCGGATTGATTACGCTCACAACTCGTTGCAACTGTCAACCCCCACTGGCGACCTGATTGCAATTCACAAGATTTCGGAAAGACTGCACTACATCTTAATTAAGAAGGATAGTAAATATTCCAAGCTGATTCAATCGATCATCTCTGAGTGTCAGTTTATCCCGATCGATACGGCTACCGCCGATCGAGGATTTATGCGGTATCAAAAGTATGAGATCCCCCAGGGCTATACATTGGCATATGAGCCAGCAGATGTCTTGTGGCATAGTTGGCAAGAAAATCAGCAGGATCCCAGTGGCTCACAATTGGATATTCTCATCCTTGCTCGATCGAAGTGGTATCGCGTTCAACAGATGATCTGTACTGATGACAGGTTGGATGTCCAAACCAGGCTGGGTTTGATTTCACTGGCGCGAAGAGAGCGGATCGCGTGGATTGTCAAACGCGGAGATGTAACCACTGTTGTAAATGCCGATCTAAATACTACTAAAAATGTGTCAAATGATGGTACTGATAGTGATATTTTGGGTAAGATCATTTCTAAACTAGCGATCGAAGGTTCTGTTCAGAGTGAGCTACCTTTTGACCCAAATGCTACTATGTCTCAATCAGGTTTCAATCATCCCCAAAATTCAGCACTTTTGTATGAAGAAGATCGCAGCAGCACACTGACAGGTCAGGCTTTGACCCCGATTTCAGCTCAGTTGATGACTAACGCCCTGGATGTCCTAGAGGAATATCTCGAACATGGTGAAACGATCGTCAGAACTGAAATCATCCACGATCCTCAAGGTAATCCGATCAGTGAAAAAACAGTCACAACCCATCGAGGTTGTCCAAGGTGGGCGATTGAAGCTATTATTAACTGGAAATAGCCGATCGAAACTAGCAGGTTGCAAATGAGTGAGAATATGCCGAAGTTACCCAAGAAGTTGATGTTGTTGGGATCTGGTGAACTTGGCAAAGAATTTGCGATTGCCGCCCAACGATTGGGTAATCATGTTATCGCAGTCGATCGATATCCCCATGCGCCAGCGATGCAAGTTGCGGACGAGTTTGAAGTGATTTTGATGCTCAGTGGAGACGATCTCGAACGAGTTGTCACCAAACATCAACCTGACTATATTATTCCTGAAATTGAAGCGATTAGAACCGAAAAACTCGCTGAATTTGAGCAAAGGGGCATTACTGTCATCCCCACAGCTAAAGCGACTCACTATACGATGAATCGCGATCGAATCCGCGAGCTTGCCAATCAGGAATTGGGCGTGCGGACGGCTAAATATGCCTACGCGACAACTCTAGCGGAAATGCAAGCAGCAGCCACCAAAATCGGATTTCCAAACGTTGTCAAGCCTGTGATGTCGTCATCAGGAAAAGGGCAATCGGTAGTGAACAATCCGGCGGAAGTTGAGACAGCTTGGAACTACGCAATTGATGGTTCTAGAGGTGATAGTCAGAAGGTAATTATCGAAGAGTTTATCAATTTTGAGATCGAAATTACGCTGCTAACAATTAAGCAGTGGCACGCGCCAACGATCTTTTGTCCCCCAATTGGGCACCGTCAGGAACGCGGCGACTATCAAGAATCCTGGCAACCTGCCGAAATTAGCCCCGATCAAATTTTAGCAGCTCAATTGATCGCTACCAAAGTAACTGATGCATTAGGCGGTGCCGGAATCTTCGGTGTCGAATTTTTTATCACAGCGGATGAAGTAATTTTCTCTGAACTATCGCCCCGTCCTCATGACACCGGAATGGTGACATTAATATCGCAGAACTTGAATGAATTCGAGTTGCATTTACGGGCAATTTTAGGCTTACCAATTCCAAACATTATTCAATATGCACCAGCAGCAAGTGCAGTAATTTTAGCGAGTGATAGATCTGATTCAATCTACTTTACTGGCGTAGCTGAAGCTCTCAGTCAGCCCGATGTAGACATCCGATTATTTGGCAAGCCAGACTCTCGCCCCTATCGACGGATGGGCGTAGCTTTGGCAAAGGCAGAAACTACGGATTTAGCCAGAGTTAAGGCTGTTGAAGCAGCTAGTCAAGTAAAAATTGTCGATCGTTGATTAGATAATTGGTTAGGCAGAATTAAGATAGTAATGTTGAGATTAAAATGTTGAGATTAACTATCCACTATCTTGAAAAGGTGCTCCACTTGGGGAAACCCCAAGACCGCACTTTTCGCTATCCACCATTCACTATCCACTAATTAAGATGTTTTTATTTCTCTCCAAACTCATTCCGCTCTTTTTCTACCCAATGGGAGCGGCTTGTTTATTATTAATCATTGCATTAGGATTGTGGTGGATAAAATCTAAACTAACTCCGGCATTTATTGGCGCAGCTTTAATCATTTTACTTCTCAGTGGCAATACCTGGGTGAGCAACTGGTTGGCGCAATCCTTGGAGTGGCAAAATATTCCTAAAGCCGAGCTGCCAACTGCGGATGCTATCGTGATCCTCGGCGGTGGGATTAGATCTCAGGCATATCCCCGCCCTGATGTCGATTTTTCAGAAGCAGGTGATAGAGTTTGGTATGGGGCTAGCTTATACCGTGCAGGTAAAGCACCAAAAATTATCGTTAGTGGCGGCAGAATTGTCTGGAAAGGTGGTGGTAGCACTGAATCCGAAGATTTAACTAAATTACTCGTAAAAATGGGAGTTCCGGCTGGGGACATCATTCCTGAAGGCGAATCCATGAACACTCGTGACAATGGTGTATACGTGCAGAAGATATTAAAAGCCAATAATTTCAAAACTATCCTTCTCGTGACTTCGGCAATGCACATGCCAAGATCAATGGCAATCTTCAAACACTTAGGGATCGACGCGATTGCCGCGCCAACTGATTATCGTGTTTCTCAGTTAGAATTGGATGAACCAAATATTCAAACTGAATCTGTAATCCTCAGTTTGATGCCAGATGATGAACATTTGTCTGTGACAACACAGGCTATTCGTGAATACATTGGGATGTGGGTATACAAAGTCAAAGATTGGCTTTAACATTTTGGATCTGTAGGCGTAGCGTCTGGATAGAAAGTAACGATCGCGTTGTTTTCTTTAACAAATACTGCTGGATAGGTGCGCCCAGAATCAACATCGACAACAGGAAAAGTACAGACTGAGTTAGGGCGGTCTTTAAGTTTAAATGCTTGGGTAGCAGCAATTAATAATTCTACGGCATCGGAAACCAACGCATAGCCAGTCCGCCTGTCGATGATAATTCTACTGCCATATTTAAGCAATACACCGATCGTATAAACAGCACCTTCAATCACTTCTTGTTGCTGCTGATTGTCAGATAATTTTCCCGCCAATCCTTGCTGTTGCAATTGGAGATATCGCCCTACATAGTGCAGTCCTTTTAACTGCCCTCGCTGAATACTGCCGCAAAAAATATGCTCAAAACCATGCTGCTTAAACCAAATCGTGATTAAGTCTTCTAGAAATTCTGCTTTAGTACTTCGCCCTGGAAAAATTTCTCCATCTACTGCTGTTTGAATCTGCTGAAGAATTTCTGGGTAGGCTTCGAGCAACGCTCTAAAATTGTCTGCATGAACACGATGTCCTAAAGTACCGCAGACATTCAAAACATCAGTATCAAATGGTGATAAATCCGGTGGTGGTGGGGTGCCATCGACGGCAGCGTCATGAGGAAAATGATGAAACTCAGGATTATCTATATTGTCGAAAAAGAGTGGCAACCTTTTCTGGCGGGGGCGAGGTTTCTTCATCTACTGTACCCTCGAAAAAGATTGCGCCAACCCAGTTTTTGCCGTTGAGTTTGCCTAAAAGTATCCCATTCTTGAGAAGTTTGATAGAGCAATTCAGCGTAGCTAGGGGATAGGTAAGGAAAGGCTGTCAGATCGGTAATTTTTAGTTTTTGTTGAATTGCTAATCCGAGAATTTGGATTAATTCTGGAGCATTTTGACCAAAAAATTCAGCACCAAGAATTTTACCTTTGTGGGTGACAATAATTTGACAATAGCCACTAGTACTATTATCAATGATCGCCTGCGGGCAAGTTTTCAAGTACTTTTTGAGAATAACTAAATCTTTTCGATTACTATCGATCGCAGTATCTATTTTCATCCCAACTCTTGCCAGCGGTGGATCTGTATATACTGCCCAGGGCAGATTATTGTAATTATCATAGTTAATTTTAGTCTTACACCAAGACTGAATATTTTTGATCGCGATCTTTGCTTCAAATTGATTCAAGCTTTCGCCATGATAGCCACCTAGTATATTACCGCAGACACTGCCACAAGCATAAATTTGATGATGGGATGTTTGGAGTTTTTTATTAATTGATATGCCCTGATCTGTGTAGTCTACGCCCACACCATCGAGATTAAACGAATCTAACAAAGGTCGATCGGGTAAAGCCATAAAAATCTCATCTACAGCGATCGATTCAGCTTCAGTTAAGACTAGTTTGCTAGTATTTTCTAGATCGACTTTCTGAACAACAGTTGCTAGACAAATTTGGACACCATCTGCCTCCAACTGCGCCTGAATCAGCCTGGCAGTCTCTAGATTTTCATAGGGCAGGATCTGGGTTGTTTCGACGATTAGTTTGACTTGACAGCCGAGTTTCGCCAGTGTCTGCGCGAGTTCTACTCCGATCGATTCTGAACCAATGATTGCCCATCTCAATGGGATTTCGCGTTGGGTTAGACAGACTAATCGATCGAGAGTCAGATAACCTACTTCCTGAATACCTGGAATTGGAGGATCTGGAGCGATCGATCCTGTGGCAATCAGATAGGCGCGAGCACGCAAAGATCGCTGATTGATGTTGAACGCTAAATGCGGACGACGGCAAAATTCACCGCTGCCGATGACAATATCTACCCCCATCTCCGCCAATAGTGCCGGACTAGACTGTTGTTCGAGTCGTTCAGTTGCCACAGCCGCATACTGCCAGGGATAGCTAGATGGCGACTGAAGCGGCGTTCGCGGAGCATTCACTTCGTGAATGCGATTCAAGCGACTAGACTTGGCTATTTGTGCCAAAGCATAGGGGTAGAAGCCGCTGTGATGTTCTGGGGATGGGGGCAGGACTAGTGCCACCCGCGCCCGAAGATTTACAGCCTCGATTGCTGCTGTCCGTGCTGCTGCCGTCGCGCCGATGATGACTATATCGTATTCTAGGGATGCCAAGGGGGACTGGGGGACTGGAGGACTGGGCGACTGGGAGACTATTTGCGTTCTATCCTTACTAACAAAAAGTAATTGGTTGTCGGCGGAGGTAAAAATAGTATGCGATGGCACATCCTACGATAATAGTCATCATAGACTTTTAGATCCAGTTTTTTAGCGATTATTTTTATGCAGTTACATTTGAGTACATGGACAGAAGTTGAAAAATATCTCCAAACATCTACTGGCATAATTATACCGATCGGTTCGACCGAGCAACATGGCCCGACCGGATTAATTGGGACTGATGCCATTTGTGCCGAAGGGATCGCTATCGCAGTGGGAACTGCGGCTCACGCTCTAGTTGCACCAACTATCAATGTTGGAATGGCATTACACCACACGGGCTTTCCAGGTACGATCAGCCTGCGTCCGAGTACGATGATTTTAGTAATCCGTGACTATATTACTTGTTTGGTAAAGGCGGGATTTACCAAATTCTTTTTGATCAATGGTCACGGCGGCAATATTGCGACACTCAAAGCCGCTTATTCTGAACTGTATGCTCATTTGGCAGACTTAAATATTGCCAATGCCGATCGAGTAGAATGTCAAACAGCAAATTGGTTCATGTCCGGCAGCGTCTATCGTCTAGCAAAAGAATTATACGGTGACAAAGAAGGTTCCCATGCAACCCCTTCCGAAGTGGCTCTGACTCAATACCTGTATCCTGAGTCGATTAAATCTAGTCCATTAAATCCAGCTAACCTCTCCTCAGAACGCAAAATCCTTGGCGCAGCAGATTTTCGCCGCCGTTATCCCGATGGCCGAATGGGTTCCGATCCCAGTCTAGCCACACCCGAACACGGTAAGCAATTTTTCGATCTCTCCGTCAAAGATTTGACCGCTGGCTATCTAGAATTTCTGGTCAGCGAGTAATCCGAGCTGAACCACTAAATCACTCAACCACCATTTATTTAATCGGTACTCCGATAGATCTGAGAAACCCCCGTAATCGCAGCAATAGTAATGTCTCCTTGAACTTCGGATTGGTAGTAGCGGCAATTGCATCATCCCGATCTAGCTGTTGCTTGGTGTTGACGACTAGTTCGGCAAAATCTTTGGCTGATAGAGCTTTGCCGTCAATTGGCGATCTGGCTTCGGTAATAATTTCTGCTCTAAGCACTTCCTCAGGAATGTCCGCATCCGGCAAGAGATTATTTGCCATGACGGAGCCAGCAACTTGCCAGATCATCATGGTGTAGACTCCGATCCTGATTAATTGAAGCTTGATTTTTGGCTGCATCGATCTTGACTCAGTTGAAACTTATATCGATCTGAAGGATGTTAACATACAAACGTAAGATATCTCACAATCTCCTACATGCATCAACCACATAGACTATCCAATTCCAATCATTCCGGTACCATCAACCGTGAGGGAGCACTTCGTCAGCCGCGAAACCAAAAATCTGCACCATCAAAATCGATGGCAGTCAGTGACAGCAATCTTCAGCAGCAGCGGGTCAGACAACTCCGCACCCATGCTTCCATTCCAGTCTGGCTCAGATCGCTGCTAGCTGCCCAAAAAGTTTCCAAAATACTGTT
The DNA here is from genome assembly GCA_031385105.1 of Chamaesiphon sp. OTE_78_metabat_374. GTDB lineage: Bacteria > Cyanobacteriota > Cyanobacteriia > Cyanobacteriales > Chamaesiphonaceae > Chamaesiphon. Next base: position 482 of record JANNBD010000394.1, on the reverse strand, counting down.
TGTTGGCGTTTTTGGATTAAGTTTGGTCGTGTATGGCCAGACAATGCATACTCAGACTACCTGGCGAACCTCAGAAGACCAACTCAGACGGTGGAATAAACAGGAACGTCAGCAAGGAATAATGAATGAAAACCTCAAACAAGAATTGGCAAAAACTGCGGAATCGCAAGGCAGTGGACTAGTCGCTCCCAAGCCGGAGATGGCCATATTTATCCAAGGCGCACCGCCACGCCAGCCAAAATCACTGCCAGATCAGACTCAAGCTCCAAAACCGACTCCAGTATCTCAAGTCCCTTCAGGATACTGAACTACTCCCTTCCCACTCAAGAAATAGACGTTTGCAATTCACCATCCACTGTCCACTATCCACTCATCACACTAGATGTCTAATTTTTCACTCGGAAGAGAGTATGAATGCTAGTGAGCTATCTGTCATCATCCTCGCAGGTGGTCGTAGTACTCGGATGGGTCGAGATAAAGCG
>JANNBD010000376.1:0-2505 GCA_031385105.1 Chamaesiphon sp. OTE_78_metabat_374 | reverse complement strand
CTTGAAATTCGGTGAATTCATCGAACAGAATAAAAAATTGATGTAGAGATGTTGTTTCATCCGGTGAGAAAAAGCGGATGATTTTTTCCCAAGGTTGGCTATAGCTAACATTAAATTTTTTTTCAATCCAAGCTTGAAACTCGGAAAATTGCTGTTCTTGGGGGGTTTCGGGAATACCAATCTGACGACGCGCAAAGAAGTAACCTGACAAGAAAGCTCCCAAGTGAGTCAAGTCGGCTTGCCCAAGATACATCGCAGGGCGTTTTTCGATATTTTCAATCAAATCGTAAAGGTCGAGTGTGGAATTTTTCATGCTAAAACTCAGTTACGATCTTTCTCGCCGATTTCTACCACAATCTCCCCTTGCTGAAGTTGATTTACTGCATCATGAAAAGTGGAAGATAGCAGCAATCTTAAATTTTGATTGGTCACGTTGCCACAAGTCAGCCAAAGGATCTGCGGTGGCGACCCCAATCTACAAACTAAGTCAACAAAATCACTATCCTAGGTCATTATTACAAGATTATCCTGTCTTGCCGCTTCAAATATTTCAAGATCTTTCGCGTCGCGTAGTCCTAACTCCTTGAGAGAAATCGCATTAACTCCAAATTTTTCAACCATCCATGCTGCCAGCGTTGGAGGTAGCTGTGCATCAATCCAAATTATCATGCGGTAAGACGGGTAAATTCTGTACGGCGAGCAGCAAATAAGAGACAAGCTCTAATGTCTTCCGGCTCTAGATCGGGAAAATCTGTCAGTATTTCTTCGGCAGATACATTTTCTGCCATCATTTCCAAGATATCGCTAACCCGAATTCGCATCCCTCGAATGCAAGGCTTACCACCACACTGTCCTGGTGTTTGGGTGATTCGAGCTAATTGTTGAATGGGTGAAGGCATCGCAAATATTAGTAAGTTTTGCTATCGTTAATTTTAACATCATCGATCGATCCAATTTGCGATCAAAACACATCTCACACAAAGATCTGTAGATCTGTAGGTTGGGTTGCGCGGAGCAAAACCCAACATTACCACACCAACATCCTAGAAGTGTTGGGTTGTTTCGTTCCGTAAGCGCAAAGCGCAGGCGTTGCCAACGCGTAGCGTTTGCCCCAGCAAAAAGTCTACGCCAACATCCTTCAACCCAACCTACAATCTACAATCAATCCATACAATGATTAATTGCTTTGCACCTGCACCGCCCTCAAATGAATTTGGGGCTAATAGCAAAAGTTCTCTGAAGAGAACTGCATAATTGATTGTACTCATAAACATATAAATGTAGGGTGGGCATTGCCCACAGACCATGTAGAAACGTAGCAAAAAGGATTTGAACTATTGGATTCGATCGATCAATCTCTACACTAATCGATCGATCTGAACTACTCAGAATATTTCTGTTACTAAATTAATAATGGTCTGTGGGCATTGCCTACCCTACGATCTAGGGTATAAAAGAAAGTACAAAGTATACCAAACAAGCTTTTTTGCGCCATCACTTAATTTTAGTCAAACTATCTAGATCCCCCTCATGACCCAAACAGACACCAACAGCCCACTCGATATTATCTTCGTCCCCGCCCGCACCAATCCACCACTGGGCACGATCGTCATCCTGCATGGCTGGGGTGCCAACAACCAAGACCTCGGCGATCTCGTCCCCTACTTCAAATTGCCCGAATATCAATTCCTGTTTCCCAACGGCACCTTCGATCATGAATTTAGCGACACTGGCAAAATGTGGTACTCATTTACAGGCGCAGGTCAATTTACAGAGCGCAGCATCACTCAATTAGCTACTAGCAAAGAGATTTTAACCGACTGGATCCAGTCACTACCAGAAAGTACTGGCATTCCCCTCGATCGCACCTGGATTGCTGGCTTCTCTCAAGGCGGCGCGATGACCCTGGAAATCGGGCTAGATTTACCTGTAGCGGGTCTAATCGTGATGAGTGGTTACTTGCATAGCGACCGATTAAAGCCAACCCAAAACATCCCGCCAGTCCTGATCGTACATGGTACCCAAGATGATGTGGTGTCGATCTCAGCCGCTCGAAACAGTCACCAACAACTGACAGAATGGGGTGTGGACGTAAAGTATCAGGAATTTAGAATGGGACACTCGATCGTCCCAGAAGTACTAGATATCGTCAGAAATTTTGTGACTAAAGATTAAAATCATCAACAATTTTGTTAATCTTGGCTCTATTACTGGGTAATAATAACTAATAAGGCTAAGATTAAATACGTCCAAATATCGATCCAAATTGAAAGGAGGTTTGACCTATGACCACGATTCAGATGTCTCAACGGAATGCTATCCCCAATTTGACGACAGAGGAAGTAGAAGAACTGGCACTGCGGTTAGAAAGTGATGATTATGGCAACCCTTTTGATGGCTTAAATGACTGGCATTTCTTGCGCGCGATCGCATTTCAGCGTCCAGATTTAGTTGAACCATATATTCATTTGCTCGATCTCGAAGCCTACGACGAAGCATAATTTG
>JANNBD010000306.1:0-4596 GCA_031385105.1 Chamaesiphon sp. OTE_78_metabat_374 | reverse complement strand
TTCAGTGCCAAGGTTAAAGCTTTTTTGAACGCCTTTAAAGGCTTCGAGCAGGGACAATTCGATCGTGGCTTCGCGATCGCCACCAACGTTTGCAGTACTATTATTTTGGTTGGTACTGCCACTAGCAGAATCGCTTGCAGCCCTGTTTGTTGCGCCTGGGGATTTTGGCGGAGCCGGATTAGTCGCAGTTGAATTATTGCTAAAACGACCTAGTAGCTCGTTGACAAAATCGTCAAAGTTGTTGTACTGACCAAAATCAACCGAGTTAAAATCTCCAGGTGGTGTATTTGCAGTGCGGCGAGTAGTCGATCGAGTATTATTAGGCTGTTCGGATTGCTTCCAGTATTGACCAAATTTGTCGTATTGACTGCGCTTTTCAGGATCCGAGAGGACTTCGTTAGCTTCGGTGATTTCTTTGAATTTTGCTTCAGCAACATTATCCCCTGGATTGAGGTCTGGATGATATTTGCGTGCTAATCCCCGATATGCTTTTTTGATGTCATCTGCACTGGCGTTCTTATTCACTCCCAAGAGTGCGTAATAGTCCCGAAAGTTTGTCGCTGCCATATTGAGTCAGTGGCTAATAAGTAATGAGTGATTGAATGTAGATATTTAATGTTTGCCAGTCATTCTTTATTGTTCCCTAGTTACGTACAGAAATGATAGATCTATAATCACTCAATTTTGAGGAAAGTTTTATGGATCGTGTCGTGATCAACCTAGATCTGAGGGCACCCCTACACAAGTCATCTCTAGGGGTACTCTGGATCTATACCGATTGCTAGTATTTCTAGACTGTTGTGGGCTTTGAGTCTACTTCTTTTGCAATATCAACGCAACATCCTTGGCAAAATAGGTCAGGATCAAGTCAGCACCAGCGCGCTTGATACTCAGCAGCGTTTCCATCACAATTTTTTGCTCATCAATCCAGCCGAGCTGGGCGGCTGCTTTGATCATTGAATACTCACCACTCACATTATAGGCGGCAACAGGGACGTTGCAATTGGCTTTGACTTGGTGAATGATGTCCAGGTAGGCTAGCGCAGGTTTGACCATCACAATATCGGCACCTTCGGCAATGTCGAGTTCGATTTCGGTGAGAGCTTCACGGGCATTGGCGGGATCCATTTGGTACGTCTTCTTGTCGCCAAATTTGGGAGCAGAGTCCAGAGCGTCGCGGAATGGGCCATAGTAAGCAGAAGCATACTTAGCAGAATAAGCCATAATCGCCACATCGGTAAAGCCATTGGCATCCAAGCCACGCCGAATCGCCCCAATTCGTCCATCCATCATATCTGATGGTGCCACCATATCGCAGCCAGCCTGAGCTTGAGAGACAGCCATCTTGACTAGAATTTCAACAGTTTGATCGTTGAGGATCACACCCTGCTCATCAATCACCCCATCATGTCCGTGGGTAGTGAAAGGATCGAGTGCAACATCGGTAATTACGATCGTTCCAGGAGTTTGAGCCTTAATTGCTTTGACTGCTGCCTGAGCCAATCCTTCTGGGTTATAGCTCTCGGTGCCATTATCATCTTTTTTGGATTCCGAGACGACGGGAAATAGGGCAACGGCTTTGATTCCGAGGGTGTACAATTCGGCAATTTCGACCAGCAATAGATCCAGACTATAGCGGTAGCAACCTGGCATGGAGACGATTTCTACCCGCTGATTTTCGCCTTCCATCACAAACATCGGATAGATCAAGTCATCAACGGTGAGTTTGGTTTCGCTGACGAGGCTGCGAATGCTAGGATTGCGGCGCAGACGGCGAGGGCGTTTGGTGAGATCAAGTTGGCTGTCAGAGTTGGGAGTGTAAAGGGGCATATCGATCGATTAAAGCGCAGTAGCCATTGATTATAAGTTCTTTGGGGTAGTGGGTTATCCTCTGCGATAATAAACCTTACAATATCGAGCAGTTACTTCCTTACCACCATCCACCATCCACCACACCTAAGATACTTCCTTACCACCCAAGAAATAGACACTTGCAATTCACTATCCACTATCCACTATCCACTATCCACTCACCGCACTAGAGGTCTAATTCTTCACTGGGAAGAGAGTATTTAACTTGTCACTAGAAAAAAAGTAATGTACATTTACCTGCATGGTTTTTCGTCTGGGCCTGGATCGACAAAGGCTAAATATCTTCAGGCTCAGTTTGCCCAGATTGGGATTGAACTGCAAGTTCCCGATCTCAACCAAGATGATTTTACTCACCTGACAGTTTCTCGCCAGATTGCTCAAGTGGTCGATTTGTTTCCAGCAGATGGCTCTGCTGTAACTCTGATTGGTTCGAGTTTAGGTGGTTGGATTGCCGCGATTATTGCTCAAGATTATCTTCAGGTAGAAAGATTGATATTACTGGCACCTGCTTTTGATTTTCTCGCACATTGGCTCCCAAAAATTGGCGAACAACAATTGAATTTATGGCAAAAGACTGGGTACCTATCGATTTATCATCACGCAATTAAAAATCTTGTACCCTTACACTATGACTTTTTGGCTGATGCACGAAAATATCCCCTGGCGGAGATTACTCGCAACTTGCCCACTCGAATTATTCATGGTGTTCATGATGATGTCATCCCAGTTACAGCTAGTCGATCGTTTGCTACAGATCGAGGCTGGGTCGAGCTATTGGAGTGGGATAGCGATCATCAGCTCACCGACGCTAGCGAACGAATCTGGCAAGAGATTCGGCAATTTTGTCAAGTATAGATAGTAGCAATTTAATTAGCCAAATTGCTTAAAAGATCAATCAAATTGACACCTAGATCCAAATAGCAGTAGGATTTGTAATGTAGTTGTAATTAGTTAAATCGATAGTGTCTAACGCCGAACATACTAAGCAGAAAATCATCGAGATAGCCGCGATTATTTTCAATCAAAATGGTTACATTGGCACTTCAATTGCTGACATTGTGAAGTCAACTGGAATACATAAAGGTGGCATTTACAAACATTTCAAAAACAAAGATGAGATCGCTGTAGCCGCTTTTGATTATTCCCTCGGTCTAATTGTAACAGCCGCAGTAGATCGAGTCGGCAAAGAAGAAACCGCTATCGATCGATTGATTGCGTTCGTGAATACCTTTAAAGGCTTTACCTCCGAGCCAATCTGCGTCGGCGGCTGTCCAGTTTTGAACATGGCGGTAGAGAGTGACGATACTCACCCAGAGATGCGAATCCACGTCCAAAACGCCGTCAATGGGATTCGAGCACTGATTGGCAGCATCGTCGAATTGGGCATCCGCCAGGGCGAGATAGTGGCGGGCACAGACATCGAACAAGTTTCGACAATTATTTTTGTGACGATCGAAGGTGCGATTATGATGAGCAAATTGTACAGCAATGATGTCTATCTCGATCGAGCGATCTCCCATCTCCATCAATACATCTACGATCTCCAGATCCAATAAATGATTTAGTAAACTAGAGTAATCGATCGAGTGCTGTGTTTTCTTTGATTTTATTTAAGACTTGTTTGATTTCTTGAGTGCGGTGTTTGGCAACAATTAGAGTGACATCACCATCGCGGACAACTACTAGATCTTCCAAGCCAATCGTCACCACTACTTCATCAGGATTGCTGGCATAGAGTACCGATCCTTGAGTATCAATACAGACATGATTTGCCAGTTCGACATTAATACTATCGCCTTTCATCAGTCGTTCGATCGCATTCCAATCACCCAAATCATCCCACCCAAATTCAGCCGGAATTACGTGGGTTAGTTGAGTTTTTTCCATCAGGGCATAGTCAATGCTGATTTTAGGTAAAGTAGCATAAATACTCACACCCTTTTCAATTAACAGCTTCATTAATTCTGGCGAATAAGTCTGAAGTTCGGCGATTGCCACCTTCGCTTTGAAAATAAAGATGCCGCTATTCCAGGTATAATCACCACTAGTGATAAATTCTTTAGCAGTTGCCAGATCTGGCTTCTCTGTAAATCGGTCTACTCGATAAGTTGCTAAATTATGATAATCACCGCTAGCTTTGCCCTGCTGAATATAGCCATAACCAATTGAAGGGAAAGTAGGCGTAATTCCTAATGTAACGATCGCATTTTGCGTATGAGCTAATTCTATTGCTGCACCGATCGTTTTAGCAAAAGCCGCCACATCACCAATCCAAGCATCAGCAGGGAAAAATCCGATAATTACATCATCCCCATATCGGCTGGCAACTTCCAAGCTCGCCCAGGCTACCGCCGCTGCCGTATCTCTACCTTCTGGCTCAACGAGCAAATTCTCAACTGGCAAACTTGGCAACTGCTCCTGCACCCCTGTCGCCAGCGTTCCCGACGTAATCACCCAAATATCATCCCAACTCCCCACAATCGGATGTAACCGATTAGCAGTAGCCTGCATCAAACTTTCACCGCTACCATCAAGACAGAGAAACTGCTTGGGACGATGTTTGCGACTGAGCGGCCAAAATCGTTCGCCTTTACCACCAGCAAGAATTACAGGGACAAATTTTGGTTGCATGAGTCGATGGTATAGAAGTATTAGTAATTAGTGTAGATCCAGGGCGGGTACAAGGCGGCGTTTTTATTCTCCTGGCGGAGCCTCTCCCCCAGG
>JANNBD010000298.1:0-6972 GCA_031385105.1 Chamaesiphon sp. OTE_78_metabat_374 | reverse complement strand
CAAATTCCCTTCCTCAGCGGTATCAGTCAGCAACAGATGTATTAGCAGCATTAGGAAATTCTCAGCCAGCAGTTAATCAAGCATCGATTCCACAGAATTCAAACACACTCGATCTAACTAGCCCCTATGGGAACATCAACTTTGACAATTTCACCAAAATTCAAGCTAAACCGCTGAATAGTCAACAGTCTCTTCAATCTCTTGAACCTGAGATAGCTCAAATACAACTCGATAATTCTACCGAAGTTCAAGCCAAACTCCCCGATGATTCTCGTGCCCTCGAATCTTTTCAATTTGAGACAGCTAAAATACACATTGAAGAGCTAGGCGGTTTGTGGGGACATACAAAAGTTGTCATTGAAAAATCATATGGACAATCTAAACAGTTTGTTGAAGACTTTGGAGATGGAGTAAGTCTGGAAATGGTGGCAATTCCTGGCGGAAGTTTCTTGATGGGGGCACCAGAGTCAGAGCTAGAAAGCAAGGATAATGAAAGACCAAAGCATCAAGTACAAGTGCCACCATTCTATATGAGTAAGTATGTAATAACGGTGGCTCAATACCAAACAGTAATGAGAGACAGATCTTATCAGAAAAATGAAGCAGATTTACCTATGACGTGCGAATGGGAAAAAGCAGTGGCATTCTGTGAAAAGTTATCGAAAGGTTTAAAGCTGAATTATCGACTGCCATCGGAGGCTGAATGGGAATATACTTGTAGGGCCGAAACGACAACGCCATTTTATTTCGGAGAAACTATCGATCGAGAGTTAGCTTATTATTGGGCTTCTAAAGCTTATGGAAGAGGGCAAAAGGTTGAAAATTGCTGGGGCACAAATAAGCCACAGAAAGTCGGAAGTCATCCAGCTAATGCTTATTGTATGTATGATATGCATGGGAATGTGCAAGAATGGTGCGCTGATTCTTGGCATGACAATTACACGAATGCGCCAACAGATGGTATCGCGTGGATTTCTGGTAATAATAATGAGCGTGTTGTTCGTGGAGGAGGAGGATCTGCTTTCCCTGAATGGTGTCGGTCGGCTTCACGAGAACGAGTAAAAATTGATAGTTACGCTCCTAGTTTTCGAGTGGTGTGTTGTTAGCGTTGCTCCCAGTCTTTATAATACAACTAGCCCTATCGATATCATAAAAATTAAGGATTGGTGGAACTCAAACAAAATTTTTATTCATTTCTAATGTTCCAATTGAATCTCCTCAAAATGTATTAAATAAAAAATTTAGGATTATTTGTAATGTTCAATTGATCGGCGATATGTCCATTAGCGAATGTACTGGTTTAATTCTTCCACCAATAGATGAACAGTAGTAACAGGGTTATCACTTTCTGGATTGTGAGGATCGTAGCTGGCAAATAAGTTTCTAGCGTGTTTGATGGCTTGTGGTTGCTTATCCTCTAAAATACTATACATATCCTCACTATTTTTTTCATACTCAATCTGCAACAATTTTGTTAATAGCTTGCCATAATCTTTGCGTGGGATTGCTGTGTTGTACAAGTTGAAATGTAATAAGTACCAGATTTCAAAGCACTCATTAGAATAAGCAACCGATATACCTTTACTTTTAGCCAGTTGCAGAGCGTTGTTAAAGCGTTGAGCGGTTTTATCTGGAGATGGATCTCGATCGAATACACACCATACACGATTGAATTTCCCGTCCTTATTCAACTCTAGAGCCTTTTTAACCACATTAATTGTTTCACATCCAGCCCCAACGATCTCAATTTCTGGTCTAGTACTAACAGGAAAACTTCTAAAATAGTTTGGCTCAGTTTTTGCACCTTCACAGACAATCAAAAAAGTGGGAATAGTCTTTCTATTACCCATCTTTCGATCTGAGTAGCCTTGCCCTGAGTTCGTTAGCGGAGCCTCTCTGGAAGAGAATCGATCTTTCCTAGACATCTTACTTACCCAATACTCGATTTAAGTCACCGATAAAAGGAATCGCGCCATATTTACCAGCGATATAATCTTGCTCGAATGGTGCATCATCTGGAATCTGATATTCTACTAGAGAATATAAATCTGTTGCTCCATATCTATCTTTTTCCGTAAACCAGATCTGATCTTTGCGAAACATATTAGCACTCAATAAATTGGTGTCATGAGTGGTAAATATTAATTGGGCATTGCGAGGATTTGTAATAGGTGAATTAAATAGTTTGACGATCGCACAACTAATCAGCGGATGTAATCGTGCATCTAATTCATCGACAATCAATATTTCTCCTGCTTGAAGTATATTAATTAGCAATCCTGAGATATTAAATAACTTTTGAGTTCCTGCTGACTCATCCTCGTCAAGCTCGAAGTATTCCGTAGCTACTTTATTTCCCTCACGATCGTATTTCCAATGAGCAGTTTTCACTTCATAAGATATTCCACCTGGAAATTCAGGTATTGGTGTCTTAATCATCTGAATATCTTGTATACCCAGATCCAGACTGGTAACTAACCCAATTAAATCTTGAGTCTGATGACCTTGGATCAAGGTATCGATTGTTAAATTATCATAATCATCGTCGTCAAGACTATTAAATATATTTAATTCATGAAGCCAAACAATAATTTCTCTGGCTATCTTACCATTAAATTGAGCGGCAACAGACAAAAACAATGCGTTTTTTCTAGTTTTATTTTCTAATGATTGACCTTCTCCAAATTTACTAAATACTTTTATTCTGCTGCCTTCTCGATCGAATAGTTGAGATTCCTTTGTTCTTAACGTTTGATACAACCATTCTGATATTACACCTTGACGATCGACTTCAAAGCCATAGCGATATCTAGCAGTTCCAATGATAAAAACCATCTCAAAGTAAGATGGCTCTCCTTCAAATTCAGTATTTAATCGATAAGACTCTGTATTTATCTCACTTGTGATCCGACTACCTACAACAGAATTAATTGTAAATTCTTTCATGAATGAGATGGCACGAACTAGATTGCTCTTCCCACTCGCATTCGCACCATATATAGCAGTACTTTTTAGTAAATTAATTTCTTTTGTTGCCGAAAATAGATTGTTTCTGTTGATAGGATTATCACCCACAACAATCGGTGCTGCTACCATGCTAAAGGTGACAACTTCTTTAAACGATCTATAGTTTCCAACGCTGAATTCAATCAGCATATTTTAAAAAAGACATGCAACATGCATTTTAATTCATCCCAAATTATATCATTTATTTACCACCAAAGAAGTCCCATTTTTAACTGATTTACCGCTAAAGATAAATCCTGACAAAATTAACCTTTGCTGGCTGAATGTTGCTTCAGCACTTGCTTGAGATATTTCCCCGTATGGGATTTAGGATTCTTCGCCACCTGTTCCGGTGTCCCCACGGCTACTAATTCACCACCTTTATTACCACCTTCGGGGCCGAGATCGATCGTCCAGTCGGAGCAGCGAATCACGTCGAGATTGTGTTCGATCGCAATCACGGAGTTTCCCTTATCGACTAGTCTTTGGAGCACGTCTAGGAGCTTGTGGACATCGTAGAACGAGAGTCCGGTGGTGGGTTCATCGATCAGATAGAGGGTTTTGCCTGTGGCGCGTTTGGAGAGTTCGGTAGCGAGTTTGACTCGTTGAGCTTCGCCGCCGGAGAGAGTGGGGGCGGTTTGTCCGAGTTTGACGTAGCCGAGTCCGACATCAAGCAGGGTTTGGAGGCGGGTGGCGGCGCGGGGGATATTTTGGAAGAATTCTAAGCCTTCTTCGACGGTCATATTTAAGACATCGGCGATCGATTTACCCTTATATTTAACTTGGAGGGTTTCGCGGTTGTAGCGTTCGCCTTTGCAGACATCGCATTGGACGTAGACATCGGGGAGGAAGTTCATCTCGATGATGTTTACGCCTTGTCCACTACAGGCTTCACAGCGTCCGCCTTTGACGTTGAAGGAAAATTGTCCAGCTTTGTAGCCGCGTGTTTTGGCTTCGATAGTTTGGGTGAAGACTTCGCGGATTGTGTCGAATACGCCTGTGTAGGTGACGGGATTTGATCGAGGAGTGCGTCCGATCGGCGATAGATCGATGATAATGACTTTATCGATCGCACTGATACCTTTCAATTCATCAACATCATAGGGGAATGGTACCCGTTTGGTGAGGTGGTGCTGGAGGGCGGGGTGTAGGAGTTCGTTGATCAGAGTGGATTTGCCCGAACCGGATACGCCTGTGATGGAGACGAGTTTTCCGAGCGGGAATTCGACATCCAAATTTTTGAGGTTGTTGCGGCGAACATTTTTGAGAACTAAACTACGCCCATTTCCCTCTCTGCGGATGGCGGGTGTTTCAATTCCCATACGTCCTGATAGGTAGGCTCCGGTAATCGAATCTTTGGAATTGAGCAGGGCATTTAAGTCGCCCTCGACTACAATATGACCACCATGTACGCCCGCGCCTGGGCCAATATCGACTAAATGATCGGCGGCGCGAATGGTATCTTCGTCATGTTCGACGACGATGAGGGTATTGCCTAAGTCGCGGAGTTTGGTGAGGGTGTCTAAGAGTCGGCTGTTATCTCGCTGGTGTAAGCCGATGCTGGGTTCATCGAGGACATATAATACGCCTGTCAAACCGGAACCGATTTGGGTAGCTAATCTAATTCGTTGGGCTTCACCGCCGGATAAGGTCATCGCAGCTCGATCGAGTGTGAGATAATCTAAGCCTACGTTGAGCAAAAATTGCAGTCTGGCGATAATTTCTTTGAGCACTAATTCGCCAATTTTAGTTTGTTTCGGCGTGAGGGTTAATTTTTCGAGTCGTGCTAAACATTCATCGATCGGCGCACTGGTAAAATCAAGAATGCCATACTGTCCAAGCTTTACGGCTTGAGCTTCCGCTTTTAATCTATTTCCGCCACACGCCTCACAAGGTTGATTGGTCAGATATTGTTCCAGCTTTTGCTTTTGCAATTCTGAGGCATCATTGTATTGCCGATCGAGGATTTTAACCACGCCTTTAAACTTACGATGGTCGTCCATATCTTCCATCCAAATCGGTTCTTCACGACCGTATAAAACCAGTCCTTGCTGTTCGGGGGTGAGTTTATTCCACGGTGTATCTAAGGCAAATCCAGCGGCTTGTCCCAAGCTATATAATAGGGATAAATAATAGGAATTATCTTTGTCAGACCAAGGCGCGATCGCATGGTAAATCGCCGCTGCTGGATCGGGGATGATTAATTCAGGATCGAAGGTGCGCGAACTCCCCAGTCCATGACAGGCGGGACAGGCACCATAGGGCGAGTTAAACGAGAATAAGCGCGGTGATAATTCTTCCATTACCGCACCATGTTCGGGACAGGCAAATTTTTCTGAAAAGACTAGTTCCGTGGGCGATTTTTTCTTGTTTTCTGTAGATGTATCTTCTATAATGGAAATGGTGACTATACCCTCTCCATGACGTAAAGAAGTAGTCAAAGAGTCGGATAAACGCGATTCAATCCCTTCCTTGTTGACCAATCGATCGACCACAATTTCGACGGTATGCTTCTGATTTTTATCTAATACAATCCGATCGGCTAATTCGCGAATCTCGCCATTAATTCGTACTCGCACAAAACCTTCAGCCGCGAGACTAGATAAGACCTTTTGATGTGTCCCTTTTTTACCCCGCACGATCGGAGCTAAGATCTGAAACTTAGTTTTTTCTGGTAGAGCGCGAATCCGATCGCTCATTTCATCGATCGTTTGGGGCGCAATCGATCGATCGCACTGCGGACAATGAGGCGTACCTGCGCGACCGTACAATAGTCGAAAATAATCATAAATTTCCGTCACCGTACCAACAGTCGATCTGGGATTATTAGAAGTAGACTTCTGATCGATCGAGATGGCTGGACTTAGACCTTCGATCGCATCCACATCGGGCTTATCCAACTGTCCCAAGAATTGCCGCGCATAAGCACTCAGCGACTCCACATATCGCCGTTGACCCTCCGCAAAGATCGTATCAAAAGCTAAGGAAGACTTCCCCGAACCAGACACCCCCGTAAATACAATCAATCGATCGCGCGGTAGCTCTAAACTAATATTCTTGAGATTATGTTGTTTGGCACCGCGAATCCTAATTGTGTCTCGGTCATTTGAAGTCATAAGATCGAGCTATCGTTCGCAGAAGGGCAAACCCAAATTTTAACAGATATTCCTGAGCAGCGATCGATGCGTTCCCTCATCCCTAACTTCTATCCAAACATCTGTCAGACTAGATTTGCCCGTCATGTCTACAACTAATTTTATATTTCTTAACAAAAGTTAAAATTACATGATTTTCGGCGATCGCTAACTGAGACTATTCTCAAGAGTCTTGACGAATTCACTGACTTTGAGGTACTCTATACAAAGCGTACTTTCAACTTAGTTGTTATACTCCGTCGGAGTGCTATGTGCAAAATGCACTCTTTATAAATAGAGATCCCTTTGGAAAGAGCATTTCAGCCGTCAATTTAGATGTGGGATAGCTCGGCTGAAATAATGTAGCAAAAATGTGTTTCAATCGATCGAGGCACTTCATTCAGGCAAGCTAACGGTTACAAATAAATATGATGGAGGTATTAAGCTGTTTTACATCTAAATCTTTTGACTGAATCCCTTGCCACAAGAGTTGTAGAGGGCAAAAAGAGTGTTTTAAATGTTTGACAGCTTATCTCGCTGGGCTTTGACGGATCTCCGGGAGAATCGCCAGTAAGTTTGAATTCTTAGCGAAAATACTACTAATAATTGTAAAAAAGACCTCCATCTTTGGCATGGCCTCTCCATGGGGAGAAAAGGAGTCCGCTTTTGAGACAGGGATTGAATCCCTGTTTCAAAAACTTACTTATTACTTATTACTTATTACTTATTATTTAATCAACGTCGATATCTAGACCATCGCCGCAATAATAACGGTGATATTGTCGCTACCACCATGCTGTTTGGCAGCATCTACTAGAGCTTGGGCGGCTGC
>JANNBD010000293.1:0-9184 GCA_031385105.1 Chamaesiphon sp. OTE_78_metabat_374 | reverse complement strand
GGTACCCGTATACACCACAAAATTGGGTGAATGATTGAATGGTAAAAATGGGTTGCCGTTATCCGAACCGAAGGCAAATTGAATAATTTTCATCCCTGGAAAACCAAACTGATCGCGCAAGGCTTCGACATCGGGTGTAATCACGCCCAAATCTTCTGCCAAAATCGGTAAATGTCCCCATTTTTGTTGAATGGTGTTAAATAAATCTGCACCTGGAGCCTCGATCCATCGCCCATTCATAGCGGTAGTTTCGCCCTGTTCGACTGCCCAAAATGCCTGAAAACCGCGAAAGTGATCGACCCGAATTACATCGACTAATTTTAGTAATGATTCAAATCTTTGAATCCACCAATTGAATTGAGTATGGGCTAATTTGTCCCAGTTATAAACTGGATTTCCCCACAGTTGTCCGGTTTCACTAAAATAATCCGGTGGCACTCCAGCCATTAATGCCGCTGCACTTGTTTCAGGATCGAGTTCAAAAAATTCTTGATTTGCCCAAACATCAGCACTATCATGAGCGACATAAATTGGAATGTCACCAATAATTTCAATCTCATGTTTATGAGCATAGTCTTTTAATTCTGACCACTGTTCAAAGAACTTGAACTGGATGAACTTATGATAGCTAATTTGATGCTTGAGATGATTTTGCCAGTGAATTAGGGCAAGTGTTTCGCGCCTGACTAGATCGGGTTGATCCCATTGATGCCAACTTTTATCGCCCTGCTCTTCTCGCACCGCCATGAACAAAGCATAGTCATCCAACCAATAAATCTGACTGTGGCAGAAGTTATCAAAATTAGTCTTTTGGACTGGATCTGCAAATGTCTGAAACTGCTCAAAGGCTAAATGATATAGTTTAGTTTTAATATTGATCGCTAGTGGAAAGTTCACCTGACGATCGGAAAAATCTGGCAAGTTTTCTAAATCTGAAGCAGTCAGTAATCCATCTTCTAACAGTTTAACCGGACTCAGGAGCAGTGGATTTCCGGCGATCGCCGAGTAGCACATATAGGGCGAATTACCATAACCCGTCGGCCCTAATGGTAAAATTTGCCAGTATTTTTGCTTGGCATTATGCAAAAAATCAATAAACTTATAAGCATCTTCACCCAAATCACCAATCCCAAACTGGCTGGGTAATGAGGTTGGATGGAGTAGAATTCCGCTGTGGCGAGTCATATAATCAGGTGTTAGTTATTCGGCTTTAGGCTTTAGGGAATGCAGGCTTTAGGCTTTAGGCTTTGGGATGAATTATGGATGTTAGAGCAATTGATCGATCGAGCATCTTAACTCTACAACCCAACTTCAGCAGGAACGATATCTACACACACTAAAGCCTAATACCTAAAGCCTAACGCCTAAAATTTCAATACCTTAGCAACAGTCTGAACATCCTTATCCCCACGTCCCGAACAATTGATCACAATTTTAGGACTACCGGAGAGTTGAGGACAGAGCGTTTCTAGATACGCGATCGCGTGGGATGTTTCCAGGGCGGGTATAATGCCCTCTAGCTTGGACAGTAGTTGGAAAGCCGTCAAAGCTTCAGCATCAGTCACACTGTAATACTCAGCGCGTCCCATATCCTTGAAATAGCTATGCTCAGGCCCCACCCCAGGATAGTCCAATCCCGCACTGATTGAATGTGCCTCGGTAACTTGACCATCATTATCCTGCAACAGATAGCTCATCGCGCCATGTAGAACGCCTGGACGACCTTTTGTGAGGGTTGCTGCATGCTTGGCAGTTTCGACACCCTCACCTGCTGCTTCGACCCCAATCAGCCGCACCGACGGCTCCTGGACAAACTCATGAAATAGTCCCATCGCATTAGAACCACCGCCGATACAAGCCAGCAAAATATCTGGTAAACCATTCCATTTTTCCAGAGCTTGCTCGCGAGTCTCCCGCCCAATAATCGCATGGAAATCACGGACGATCATCGGGTAGGGATGCGGCCCAGCCACAGAACCAAGAATATAATGGGTTGTCTCTACATTTGTGACCCAATCGCGAATTGCTTCAGAAGTCGCATCCTTGAGCGTCCCAGTTCCCGCTGATACGGGATGTACTTCTGCACCCAATAGCCGCATCCGAAACACATTGAGTTCCTGACGTTCCATATCCTGAACGCCCATGAAAATCACGCAATCTAGCCCAAATCGCGCACATGCGGTAGCTGTAGCTACTCCATGTTGACCCGCCCCAGTCTCCGCAATTACCCGTTGCTTGCCCATCCGTTTTGCCAGCAGGACTTGAGCCAGCGCGTTATTAATCTTGTGAGCACCAGTATGGTTTAAGTCTTCTCGCTTGAGGTAAATCTGGGCACCAGTGCCATCGGGACGCGCATAACGTTCCGTCAGACGTTCGGCGAAATAAAGCGGGCTAGGTCTGCCGACATAATCCTTGAGCAGTCCATCGAGTTGTTTTTGAAATTCTGGATCCTTGGTATGTCGATAGTAGTCAGCTTCAAATTCCAGCAGTGCTGGCATCAAAGTTTCTGGTACATATTTCCCCCCAAACTTACCAAACCGACCGAGACTGTCTGGTTGTTGGAGCGATAACTGACGATTTTGGCTGGGTGAGAGGGGCGTTTGAGTCATGAGGAGAGCGGGTTTAAATTGTATAATGTCTTGTTTAATCGCAAGAATGTCTCAGACCGATTAGAACCACTATTATACAGTTGCTCGACCTGCAAAGGCAGCGCGTCGCTATCGCGTAGCGTACAGTAGTTATTTAGCTTGGCTTTCAACACTCTTGGTAGGGTATCAAAAAGTATCGCCCGATCGAAATAATCCGGCTAAAATAAGAATAGTTAAATCTATCGCCAAATGTCGTGCGTGAAAAAGTTCTAGCTTGGTTGAGTGAGAATGTCCCTCCTAAACGAATCCAACATATACTAGGAGTAGAGCAAATGGCGATCGAGCTTGCCAGACACTACCAGCTAGATGCTCACACTGCCGCACAAGCTGGCTTGATGCACGATCTGGCAAAGTATTTCAAACCCCAACGTTTACTAGAACTCGCACGAGCAGAAGGACTCCCCATCGATGAAGTGGATATAGCCGCACCACACCTATTACATGCTGACGTGAGCGCGATTGTCGCCCGCGACGAGTTTGGCATCACAGACCCTGAAATCCTCCACTCGATCGCCGATCATACATTGGGTAGGCCAGGGATGAGTCCGATGAGCTGTATTATATTTCTAGCGGACACCCTCGAAGCTGGGCGCGGTGACACCGAAGAATTACAATCCCTCCGCCAACTCAGCTATCAAAATTTGCATCGAGCGGTATGGCATACCTGTGATTATTCACTCCAGTATCTTCTATCCACCCGTTGTCTGATCCACCCCCGCACAATTCGCACCCGTAACTGGGCAATGACAGCCAGCTACGTTCAAGTCGATGATTGATAAGTAGATGCTTATTGAACTGAAATTAGAATTCACTGTCTTGATTTGCTAAACCGTCGGGGAACCCGACGTTGGCGAAGCCTCTCCGTTAGGAGTTACGCAAATCGCTATCCACTATCCACCATTCACTATTCACTTTTTTAATGACTGCAACCTTAACAAACATCGAAACCGAATACACGATCGAACAATTAGCATTCCTCGCCGCTGATGCCGCCGACGATCGCAAAGCTGGCGATATGGTACTGATCAATATCGGGGAAGTCTCCACCCTCGCCGACTATTTACTAATCGTGACTGGCTTCTCCAAAGTTCAGCTTCGAGCAATTTCGGACTCCGTAGCTGACAAGCTTGAAGAAGAACTCGATCGCGTACCATTACGCACGGAAGGTCATAATAAAGGTGGTTGGATCTTACTAGATTACGGCGATCTGATCGTCCATATTCTCATGCCAGATCTCCGCGAATTCTATAGCTTGGAAACCTTCTGGGGTCATGGTCAAATCGTTGCGTTACCAGAAATGCAACCTAAAAATCCTGAGCCTACCGTCGATCTCTATGGTTCCACGCCTGAAGCCGATGATGATTTCGAGCTTGACGATGCCGATCTAGAAGAGTTCTAGCACAGCTTTGTAGTCGAGAACTTTATTCACGATATGGAGCCTACAATCTCAAATTTCAACTGATGAGTACTTCTAGTTCTTTTTGTCCAGTTCCCAAAGAGCAGCAACCAATCAATGAATATCAGGAGTTGCAAAGCTCCTGGTTCTTTGGTTGGGCAAAACTACCGCCAGCTAAATATATTACCAAATTAATTTGGGTGGGGGTTTGGAGTCTAATTATTACTGCGCCCCTAGCTGAAGCTAGCTTCGAGCTTTCAAAATTCCCAGTTCAATTCGGGATCTGTACGATCGGTGGTAGTTTGGTCTTTGTGGGACTGGCTGCTATCCGCCTGTATTTGGGCTGGATTCACGTCAAAGAGCGACTGTACAATGAGTCAGTTTTTTACGAAGAATCTGGTTGGTATGACGGTCAAACGTGGCTAAAAACACCCGAAATACTTGACCGCGATCGACTAATTGTTAGCTATGAAGTTCAGCCAATTCTCAAACGGATCCAATTAACCTTTCTCTCAATACTAGGAACTGTCATAGTTGGTATTAGTGCTTGGATGATTATTTAATGTCGTGGCTAATTTAAGCTAAGAGTCTCCTTCTTGTTCCCCAGTCTCCCAGTCCCCCCCTCCCCCTCAATGGCTCAACGTACCAAAGCACCAGCAATCACCGTCCACTTATTGCGAGAAGGACTAATCGAATCCGTCCACCACGTTCAAGCTGTCGTCTGTGATAGCCGTGGGCGTGTTCTTTCTGTGGCTGGGGATGCCGAACATCCAACTTTCATTCGATCGGCTCTCAAGCCCTTTCAGGCAATGGCTGTGACCAGTAGCGGCATCTTAGAACGCTATCAGTTGAGCGATCGAGACCTAGCGATTACTTGTAGCTCTCATGCGGCGGAAATCATCCATACCCGCCAAGCTTTCAATATCCTCTGGCGGGCTGACATCGACACCAACGCGCTCAAATGTCCAATTCCCCCAGGTAAAACCAGCCCGCTCGAACACAATTGCTCCGGAAAACATGCCGGAATGCTGGCTGTGTGCAAAGCTCACAATTGGCCATTACACAACTACCTCGATCGGCAACATCCACTCCAAAAGTTGATTTTAAGCAAGTTTGCCGAAATCCTCAAAATGCCACCAGACGAGTTTATTGGCGTTCATGATGACTGTGGTGCGCCAGTTTACATGATGCCGATCTCGCAAATGGCGACACTATATGCGTATCTTGCTTCTGGAGCTAGTCTGGATTTAGAACGAATTGTCCGCGCCATGACTCATCATCCTGAACTAATCGCTGGTACCGACCAATTTGATACCCAATTAATGCAGCTTACCCAAGGTGAACTCGTTAGTAAAGCTGGTGCAGAAGGGATTCAATGTATCGGCAAAGTTGGAGAGGGCATGGGTTTGACAATCAAATCTAACGATGGCGCGAAGCGGGCTAAATATGCCACAGCCATTCATCTCTTGCATCAAATGGGTTGGATTACCCCTGCTGTCTCAGAAATCCTGACCGACCAATTTCTGTCGATCGGTACCTTTGCTCGACTAGAAGTAACTGGCGAACTAGCAATGGTTTAGACAATGGATCTTAGCCCCACTCAAATAATGTCTACTCATCCATATTCTTCATTTTCAATATCTTCGATATTGAGCGGTGATTGAGAGCTATGTCGTTGCGCAAGCGTACCCCCAAGGATGGTCGAACCAGTCGAGTGTGGGGTGAATAATAAAGAGGGAAATGAAAAGGAGCGGCTCGGGTATTGAGTCGCTCCTTTTCATTTCACAGCCAATTTCATTGTCTTTTAACAAAACCAAACGACTCAATGCCGTATGACATGACAACTATCTCAAGACATTGCAGAGTGCCTTAAACATCCTTACCTCCTAGATCTCTGTAGTTGTCAAGAAACGTGTGAGGTTGCCCTGTCGCACTTGTTGACTCCCATCTAGCATTAATTAGGTTATCTACACCACCATTGCCGCACTAACCAGGAAGTAATTCTGAGAGAGAGTTAATCCAGTGCCGAGTTGAGCAAACTGAACACTAGTAGCAATGCCAGAATTATAGAATAAATTACCAGTAGTCTTGCTATAGACGATCGTAGCAGTGGCGGTAGCGGCAGCAGCATCATCGGCGACAGCAATAAAGTTATTGATACCAACAGCTGGAATATGGAAAATCGATTCACTCAATTGGATTTTATCTTGACCGACAGTAAAGTCAGCAATCGAATCAATCCCTAACTGAGTCAATGTAGTCATTCCAACACTGCCAAAGACAAAAGTGTCATTGCCACTGCCCCCATTGAAAATATTGTTTTGACTGTTACCAGCAAAAGTGTCATTCCCAGCCCCACCATCGATGATATTGTCACCGATTCCATAACCAATAATGGTGTTATTATCGCTACTCCCAGTCCCGTTGATATTGCCAACCAGCAATTCCAAATTCAAAAAATTAGGAGGAGTTGTCTGCAGATTGGGTTTTGAGCCATAAAGCATGAAATCAATCAAGGATGGCCAACTTTCAAAGAGCAAATATTTGGTAAGACTGAGGATATCTTGGAAAAAACCTTTCCGAGTACCACGCTTGTGACGAATCTGTTGGTAGGCAAGATCTGTTAAGTATAGAACAGTATGAAATAGAAACGCTAACAGGTTAAGCGTCAGTAGACAAGATGCTAAATGCTCTTGTCCATAACCAAAGTTATGCTCCAGATGATAGCCCTTGGTTTTGAGAACATTGTGATTTTCATTTTCGGTTTTCCATCGACATTGACCAGCAGCAGTAATCAGGGGTACACTCTGTTTAGTCAGCTCGTGGTGAGTGATAAATGCATTTTCATATAATATTTTCCTATCTGATTCACGGATGTGAATCAGATTACACCAATTGACCTTAATAGCTGGCCGGGAGTCTCTTAGAGGAATACGATTGACATATTGATAGCTATATATTTCTCTAGAGTTCTTATTCCACTGCTTTATTTCTAGTTTTTTAACCTCTCCAATACCATCTAAATATTTCAACCAATCATAAAGCCCCTGATGAGATATTTCTAAACAATTTGGAATTGCTGTGATGCTATAGTATTCCAGCCGATGGTTGATGTAACCGGATGAAAATTTACGTGTCAGGCTTAAATTCAGCAATACCAAAGAAAGTAGGGGTAATTCATGAATTACCCCTACTTTTTTGGTATTGCTAATGGAATTGGCGATTTAGAGAATCGGCGCAGCAATAGTCCAAGTATTATCAGTTAATGGATAAGGATTGGTAGAATTATTAGCAATCACATTAAGACCATCCATCAACCAGATATTAGTACTGCCATTAGTATTACGCCAGAGAATATCAGCTTTCCCATCACCATTAAAATCACCAGTACCAGATATTTTCCAGCTATTATCCACAATTGGAGCTTGAGGAACAGGAGCAGCAGCGAGAACATTAGCACCATCCATCAACCAGATATTAGTACTGCCATCATCATTGCGCCAGAGGATATCGGCTTTACTATCGCCATTAAAATCACCAGTCCCCGCAATTTTCCAGCTATTATCCACAGTTGGATAGGGATTGAGATAATTCTGTGACAGGACGTTGGTGCCATCCATTTGCCACAGCGCAACACTGCCATCATTTTTACGCCAGAGGATATCCAACTTCCCATCCCCACCAAAATCACCAGTACCAGCAATTTTCCAAGCAGTATCAACGGTAGCAACCACTGCCGAACTAGGTAGCCGAGTAGCACCATCCATTTGCCAGATCGCCATCTGACCATTATCATTACGCCAGAGGATATCTGATTTTTGGTCGCCGCCAAAGTCACCAGTACCAGCTATTTTCCAGCTATTATCTACAGATGCGTAAGGATTGAGATAGTCTTGGGACAGGATCGTCTGTCCATCCATCTGCCATAGTGCGACGCTGCCATCATCTTTACGCCAGAGGATGTCTGATTTTTTATCGCCAGTAAAGTCACCAGTACCAGC
This sequence comes from Chamaesiphon sp. OTE_78_metabat_374, assembly GCA_031385105.1. GTDB lineage: Bacteria > Cyanobacteriota > Cyanobacteriia > Cyanobacteriales > Chamaesiphonaceae > Chamaesiphon. The sequence continues at coordinate 1,139 of JANNBD010000293.1, read as the reverse complement.
TATTTTCCAACTAGTGGAAACGGTTGCGAAGGTCGAGCCAGAGGTTACGGTAGAGCCATTCATTTGCCACACGGCAACCCGACCATCATCGTTGCGCCAGAGGATGTCGGATTTCTTATCGCCATTGAAGTCATTGCGGGTGGGATTGTACAAATTAAGTACAGTTGAGCCACTTAGACCACCGACATTTTCAATGAAGCCACTACCCGCATTGTTGCTAATGGTACTAGCAAAAAAGTTTTTGATGGATAGATCACTCGTGGGGTCGAAAACGCTATTTTGATTTAGGTCGATGAGGAGGGTTGTACCATTCCGAGAGATTTCACTGGTGGTGACTGGGTTCCCACTGAGGGAGAGCATATCATTCGTGCCTGATGCGTCATCAATGATGGTGCCACCACCTAAAGTGCGGCTGACGATATAAGTATCGTTTCCACCGCCGCCGAATAAATTATCTACCCCACCTGCACCATTGAGAATGTTGTTGCCGCCATTCCCTGAGATCGTGTTGTCCTGACTATTCCCAAAGCCATCGATGTTAGCAGTACCTGTGAGGGTGAGGTTTTCGACGTTGGTGGCTAATGCAGCAACAGAGAAAATTGCGTAGGCAGTATCCGTGCCGCCACCAACAGTTTCACCACTAATCAGATCATTGGTAAGGTCTGTGCTATCAATGGAGAGGTAGTACGTGTCGTTACCATTCCCACCTTGGAGAATATCATTACCTTGACCAGCGTAGAGATTATCATTACCTTCTCCACCGATTAAGGTATCGGCACCCAGGTTATCGCGTAAGATATCATCACCAGCACCACCAGCAAGATAATCATTACCAGCACCACCAACAAGAGAGTTGTTCCCACTATTGCCGTAGATCGTATTATTAGAGCTGTTGCCAGTCCCATTGATATTGGCAGTGCCTGTGAGGGTTAGATTCTCAACATTCTCAGCTAATGCATCAACCGAGAAGATCGCATAGGCAATATCCGTGCCGCCACTAGCCGTTTCACCGAGAATCGTATCATTGGTAAGGTCTGTGCTATCAATGGAGAGGTAGTACGTGTCGTTACCATTCCCACCTTGGAGAATATCATTACCTTGACCAGCGTAGAGATTATCATTACCTTCTCCACCGATTA
>JANNBD010000253.1:0-7499 GCA_031385105.1 Chamaesiphon sp. OTE_78_metabat_374 | reverse complement strand
TCTCAAATGTTGCTGGAGTCACACCGCACAAGCGTTTGAACTCTACAGGCTCTAAATTCTTAGCTTGTTTATAACTCACTTTCAATTCGTTGAATTTACCTCTATTTTACAACTTTCTTCGACTTTCGCAGGAGGTCTAATATCTATTGTGGCGCAATCCGATCTCTCGGAATCCACCGCCGTTGCCTCATCCGATCGAATTTAACTCTAATATATATTTACGATGGCTCAAGCTCTATCGTAAGCAGTATAAATGCACCCAAACAGCATCAGGAGAACCGATCGATTCCATAGAATTAACTCAGCGATTATTTGTTGAGTTCAAAGGATTAACCCAAGGATCTAACTATATCTTTGAAGTTTATTGTGATCGTCGCCAGCTAGATATATTCCAGCAGTTTTTTGATGACGATCGACTTTTGCGGGGTGCTGGCTCAGAAGAGAAATATTCATCAAGTCTATTTACGCTCCGCTCTGCCCATCTCTTATGGGATCGGGACGAATCCCAAGATCTCCATCGTCGTGATAACATGTCAATCGAGACGGCAGAGAAACCCTGGAACACTCATCAACTATATCTTCACTGTGCGATCGAAACTAAATCATTAACGGCTGAAGGAATGCGTGAAATTCAACAGCAAAAAACTCAAAAAGTTAGCAACACCATTGCTAAACAATCAAAAAAAACTGATCCCAGCATCAACGAACAGAAGAGCCACAGAAAAAATCAAACTTTACTAGCTTTGCTCGATCGACCTTTGCCACGACCCAGCCGCCCAACTTATCGGGGTAATCCTCAAATTATCGTCGGCTTAATCTTCGATCCAGTCAAACCAATCTATCTTGCTGTGGTCGATGTAACAACCGGAAAAACTATTACCTGTCGCAGTACACGACAACTACTTGGGGACAAATACCCACAACTCAGCGAATATCGCTTTAAGCAGCAGCACAATAATCATCATCGCAAAAAAAAGAACAAACAAGAGCAGTTTGATCAGCCTACTGAATCAACCCAAGGAGAACACCTAGATCGAATCTTGGCTAAAGCCGTGATTCAAGTTGCTCAAGAATTTAACGCATCTAGTATTGCTCTGCCACCTGTTGATAATAAGATCGAAAAAGCTCAAAGTGAATTAGAAGCCTATGCTGAGGAAGAGATCCCAGAAGATATTGGCACTCAAAAGAAGCTTACTAGCAAAACATCAGTAGTGATTCACAAATGGAGCTATAACCGCTTATCAGGATATCTTAAAAGTAATGCTGCCAAGCTTGATATCGCTGTCGAAACTGGCTCTTTACAATCTTTTGGTACTCTAGTCGAACAAGCTACGGCGATCGCCATGAGTGTTTACAATTCCAGAAAACATGGCAAAAGATAATCGATCTGAATCTAGATCGTAAATTTGCTACAATGTATTTGCGCCTCTATCGATGCTCTATGAGCCGCTCGATCCGAGAAAAATGGGTGAGTTTGACTATCTACTTCGTTGGATAGTGCTGCTTTCCGACCCTGGCATTCTGTCCGCCCTTGAGCTGCTTCTCTTTGGACTTGCGAAAGCTTGTTGGTGAGAAGGAAAAAATCATATTGAAAAGTATCGTCTTTCTAGTATGACATAGCCGCGCAACCACGCAATATAGGGTTCAGCTTTTATTTATAGAAGTAGAGACTTTCCTCTAGCGACAGTGCCGAAACGATCCCGTGCGAGGGATATCCACCTAAATTTTGCTTCTTGACAAACCTATAGCGAGGTCAAAAACACTAGAAGGTCTGCCAAAAGCTTAAATCTCTTATACAGCCTTGGTTTTCTTGTTTGTCTACAAAATTTTATTCATGGTTTGAGTAGAGCAATAGTACTAATTACGACAGCTTCGCCAAATGCTGTCCCACAAACTTTGATTACCAAGCGTTTGAGATTGTTGGAGTTGCGACACTCTTTCTGAACAGAGGTGGTTTGAAAGAAGCTACGCTTCGGTAAAGCGTGGAAAAACAAAATGTTGCAAAACTCCTTCTGAGCAGAGGTGGTTTGAAAGAAACTACAGCCTTCCAAGCTGGTGTTAATTCGGTTGAAACAGTCTTCCTGAGCAAAGAGGATATCAGTTATTATTCTCCCCCTTTGAAAGAAAAAAAGTTCTTAGCCTATATTATTTTGTGGCAGAAGCTAAGTAAAACTGAAATTTATCTTCGATCGAGTCGCCCAGATTTACATCTAAAAACAAAAATTCGCTCACCACAAGGGTTTTGAGCGAATCTTGGACAATAACTATGTAAAACTGACAAATATCTATGAAATGTACAACAAGCTTTGAGGGTAAGCGAGCGGTGGGAATCGAACCCACAACAACAGCTTGGAAGGCTGTAGTTTTACCACTAAACTACGCTCGCAGTTGGATGAACGAATTCATCATAAAAATATAATAACATATCTCGAACCGACAATCGACATCTTTCGATCGAAACATCAAAATCAATTGGTACTAGCAGTGGCTCCTGCCGCTGAGGAACCTACTGCTAGCAACAGATGAATACCCTGTCTATGCAGGATTAGCTTGAGGTTGACGGTGCAGGAGATCGATCACAGCAGATTTCTCCAATAGTCCGAGCAGAATGCCATCGCTATTTGTCACGCTCAACGTTGTTACATGCTTGGATTCTAGTTGCTCGATCGCTTGTAATAGTGGTTTATCGCTAATGATGACCGTTGAGGGTTCAACTGTTTTCATGATTTCACCAACCAAGGTATGCGCCCAGCGATCTGATCGGACAGTGTTGAGCGCATCCAAGCCGAGTTCACCGACTAAATATCCTGATTCGTTCGTAACGAGAAACTTCTGCCAGTTACTGCCGCTGAGTGTGCGTTGATCGACAAATTCTCGGAGCGTAATTGCATCAGCGATGATCGGACTATTCGGCGTGACGGCATCACCGACAGTTAATCCAGTCAACCGCTCTTGGACTCTGGCAAATTGAGCAGATCGACCAGCATTTTGTAATAGGAACGAGCCGATTAATAGGTTCCAGATGTTATCGAAACTACCGTATAGTAGCAGTGGGATTAATCCTGATGCAATCGCTACCCAGCCAAAACCTTGACCAACGATGCTGGCGATTTTCACGCCTTTGTATTGATTGCCTGTGACTTTCCAAACGATCGCCTTGAGAATATTTCCACCATCGAGGGGTAGTCCAGGGATCAGGTTGAATAAACCTAGTGATAAATTAATTGTGGCGAGGACTGCGGTGATTGCAGCTACAGGGCCAGTAAGATGACCTGCAAAGCCAATCGTGGTCAGGATCCCAAATAGAACTAGACTCACAGCAGGGCCAGCGATCGCCACCCAAAAAGCGGCTGCTGGTGTGTCAGATTCCTTCTCTAAGCTGGCTAATCCGCCAAAAATGAATAAGGTAATCGAATCAACTTTAATCCCCTGTTTAATCGCCACGAAGCTATGTCCTAGCTCATGGGCGAGGACGGAGCTAAACATTAATATTGCTGTAACTAGTCCCAACAGTAACGGACTAGCACCTGGCAAAGTGGGAAATGTTTCCGCCAAACCAGTGCCATAGCTCCATGTCACCAATGCCAACACGAGAAACCATGACGGGTTAACGTAGAAAGGGATACCAAACAAGGATCCAACGCGGATATTACCATTCATCACAGTCACCTGCTACTCAAAACATCGATTGTTTCTATTGTAACGAACCATTAAGCTAGCTCTCATGATTCGATCGGCGTAATATCCGTAATGGCTAGATCCACATCTTACAACAGCACATACAATAGCCCCTAAACCTACTCCCATGTACTAAAACTATTCACTATTCACTATTCACCATCCACTATCCACAAAAACACCAGTAACTATTACTAGATTCAAGTAGATCCTATTTCACCTCTCCATCAAATAGACTCATCCACAAGCGTTGGGTGCCCAGCGTCCCAGTACAAAATAGCAGCTTGCCCAAGAGGGAAATTGCCAATTGGTTTAACTCATCATCATCTTGATAGATTGCTACCTTCGTGCGGCGGGGATTCATGCGGCTGCGAAAATGAGCGCGAAAACGGTCTAGATATTCCGAGAGTCTAAAATTGCACTCAGGTGGAATCTGCTTGACACTGAGCTGTTGCTGGGCGAGTAAGAGCTGTCGAATCGTCACAGTTAGCCGACTGGCTAGCCTACAACAGATTGCACTTAGAGCTTTGGCTTCTGTGACTGATAAATTGCGGCGAGTGTGGGCGCGACGCATGGGATTAGTCGAGCGCATTCGCCACAAAACGATCCGGTTTTTGATCACATCGTTCAAGCTTAATTCTTTGGCAAGTTCGAGGATTTGTTCAGAACTGCTCGACTCGATCGCTTCGATCGCTAGTAGGATCAGGTCTAGTTCTACCTTCGTGCGGCGGGGACAGGCATCTCCGGCAATACCTGGATTTGGCAGAGTTTCTAGTACACCCATGAGTGACTCGGACATGGGGCCATTGATTGGCGATGCTATCATAAAGTTTGCGAAAATCGATCGACTAGTTATGGACGGGGTTTAAGCGGCGGTTTTATATCTCCGAAGGGAGCGGGCTTCCGCCAACGGAGGTTCTCTCCGAATAAAAAAATCGACAAGACAATAGTTATCTAGATCTAGACTCAATTTCAGCACAAGTTTGTTGCAATTGTCCTGAAACTACAAGATCTGATTAGATCTTCAACATCAGCATACCCGAATTTTAGTCATTAACTGCGATCGATATCGATTCTGCTTTACCACCAACGGATATTAATGGTGCTTTTGGTGCGTTCTGACTACCAGCGATGATCCTGACTGCGGTTGTCATCTGAGCCGTAATGTAAAGAACTTAAGCTGAAACAGTCGAAGTTTGATACGATAGGAAGTATATATAGATATTATCCTAACTATTAAACATTTCTTGAAGGTGTCCGGCAGCGGCTAAATTCTTTCAATCCACTACTCTAATATTTCTATATCTTTAAAATTAACTAGCTAAATTTAGCATCAAGGTCGTATCTTCGAGATCTGAGAGTCTAGGGTTGGATTATTTCTACCCTTGGCTATTTGCATCAGCTTAAGTTGGTGCAGCTCACTCAGATCGATGAGATATTAAATCGACCTACTCTAACTTATAAAAAATAACGTAGGTACTATTATAATGTTTTCTGCTGCTAACCGTCTCTCCATCTTTGTGGACGGCAATAATATGTTTTATGCCCAACAAAAGAATGGGTGGTTTTTCGATCCTCGGCGCGTGCTGGAGTATTTCACGAAAGAACCAGAATTGATGCTGATCAATGCTTTTTGGTATACTGGACTTAAGGATGCTCAGGATCAGCGGGGTTTTCGCGACGCGCTAATTAGTCTCGGCTATACAGTTCGCACCAAAATCCTCAAAGAGTACTACGATGATACATCGGGTCGCTATTCCCAGAAGGCGAATCTAGATATTGAAATTGTCGTCGATATGTTTAATACTGTAGATCAGTACAATCGAGTCGTACTTTTCAGTGGTGATGGTGACTTTGAGCGGGCGATCGAGCTACTGAGATCTAAGAATACCCACATCACGGTCATCTCAACTGAGGGAATGATCGCCAGAGAGCTAAGGAATGTCACTGATCGATATATAGATCTCAATGATATCCGCGATCGAATTGAAAAAGTTGATTCTCTCTAGGAGAACTAAGTCAAGTGTTAGAGCAACAACCGTCCAAAATAATGATGCAGTCTACTTTATTTGAGTTACTAGAACTTATTTAGGTGTCAGAAAGATCCTCTGCCATCATTCTGCCACCTTAAATATGATCAAGACGAATCCCCAACTTATCTAAGAAAAGTTGGGGATCTTGAATCCCTTAGCAACTCATAGCATTATTATTTTTAGGTAGCTAACATTATGACTCAACAGCCAGAATCAGATCGGGTAATTATTTTTGATACTACTCTGCGAGATGGTGAACAATCTCCAGGGGCAACGCTAAATGCTGATGAAAAACTGACAATAGCTCGACAATTAGCCAGACTGGGTGTAGATGTAATTGAGGCTGGTTTCCCCTACTCCAGTCGGGGTGATTTTGAGGCAGTTCACCAGATCGCCGATCTAGTTGGCACGCCATCTGGCCCGATTATCTGCGGTTTAGCACGGGCGAGTGAAAAAGATATTAAAGCTGCCGCTGACGCATTAAAGCCTGCGGCTAAACATCGGATTCATACCTTTATTGCCACATCAGATATTCACCTCGAATACAAACTGAAGAAGACTAGAAAAGAAGTATTAGAAATCGCCGGAGAAATGGTTGCCTATGCCAAATCTTTTGTCGATGATGTAGAGTTTTCGCCTGAAGATGCTGGACGGACTGAACCAGAGTTCTTGTATACAGTATTAGAACGGGCGATCGCATCTGGAGCCACAACAGTTAATATTCCCGATACAGTTGGTTATACAACTCCGGCTGAATTTGGTGCATTAATTAAAGGGATCAAAGAGAATGTCCCGAATATCGATCGAGCAATCATTTCGGTGCATGGACATGATGATTTGGGATTGGCTGTTGCTAACTTTTTAGAAGCAGTCAAACACGGCGCAAGGCAATTAGAATGTACGATTAATGGCATCGGTGAACGGGCGGGAAATGCGTCGTTAGAAGAATTAGTAATGGCTCTACATGTGCGCCGTCAATACTTTAATCCTTTCTTAGGTCGTCCCGTTGATTCCACTACTTCATTGACAAATGTAGATACCCGCCAAATCTACAAAACTTCCCGCTTAGTTTCTAGTTTGACTGGCATGATCGTGCAGCCAAATAAAGCGATTGTCGGTGCCAATGCCTTTGCCCATGAATCCGGTATTCATCAGGATGGAGTGCTGAAAAATAAGCTCACCTATGAGATTATGGATGCTCAATCGATCGGCTTAACTGACAATTCGATCGTGTTAGGTAAATTATCTGGGCGAAATGCTTTCCGTACCCGCTTATTAGAATTAGGAATGGAATTATCTGAGAACGATCTCAATAAAGCCTTCCTGAGATTCAAAGATGTTGCCGACAAGAAAAAAGAGATTACCGATCGAGATTTGGAGGCAATTGTCAACGATGAAACCCAACAAATTCCCGAAATCTTTATCCTTGATCGCATCCAAGTAACCTGTGGCGATCATGCTCAACCGACTGCAACTGTCACAATTCGTAAGCCCAATGGTGAAGAATTAAGTGATGCAGCAATTGGGACTGGCCCCGTAGATGCTGTCTATAAGGCGATTAACCGCGTCATCGATGTGCCGAATAAATTAATCGAATTTTCGGTGCAATCAGTCACAGGCGGCATTGATGCCATTGGAGAAGTGACAATTCGGCTCAAGTATCAGGATTATACCTATTCTGGTTATGCGGCCAATACGGATATTATTGTTGCCTCGGCGCAAGCTTATATTAATGCTCTCAACCGTTTATATGCTGCCAAAACTAAGCTAGAAGAAGCCGCATTAACT
>JANNBD010000237.1:0-11362 GCA_031385105.1 Chamaesiphon sp. OTE_78_metabat_374 | reverse complement strand
TTTTATTCTCCTGGGGGAGAGGCTCCGCCAACGGGGGTTCCCCCCGAATAAAAAAACGACAAGACAGCGGTTTCTAACCGCTGAGGTTGTAGGTAGCAACTTGGGTTAATCAACCATTATGTTGACACCATTTGGCTGTTGTTGGTTTGCTGGTGATCTTGTTAATCTTCCAGACTTGTGTGCCTTTTTTAACGGTGCTGGCAATGATAGTGGGTATTTGTTTAGGATTGGTTGTTTGGGTGCCTTGGATTTCGAGGTTGTCGGATACTTTTAGCTGGAGCCGCTGCTGCTTCAGGTATCGTTCCAAGCCCAAGTAAATCGACTGTTGAGTGCCATCAGCAGTTTTGATTCGCACCCAGGTAACTAGATCTTTGGTGGCAATCGGCTCATCTTTATTGTTGCGATCGATCGCCACTACCTGACCTTTGACTGTAATCAGTGATTGTGGATCTACGCTTGGACGCATTGCGATATTTCTAGACCAACACCCACCTCTGGGTTTGGGAGCTTCAGCCCTGACTCCAGCCGGATTGAACCAACCGATCGAGACAAGTAATAATGCTGCTATCGTAATTTGTTTCATTGCATCGCTCCCAATAAGAAATTGATGATTCTATCATTTAGCTACATGACTAGTATTTCAATTTCCAGATTTATTAAATCAGCCAAACGTGAGGAACTTGTGAGGATCATTGTTTAATCCCTAAGAACATGCCTAATAATAACCCAAAACCGATCCACACATTTTCGCGAAACATTTGGGGATAAAAAGTGGCGGGAATGGTTGGTTTTTTGAGGCGGAGATATTGCCACAGCCAGCAGCCAGCCGACATTCCCAGCGTCAACCAAAAAATCGAACCCAAGTTCATAATTGTACCGACATAGCCGAGCAATCCCACTGTGATGGCATAACAAATTGCTGTTGCTTCTGCAACATATTTACCAAAAAATAGCGCGCTAGATTTAACGCCAATCCGGCGGTCATCCTCTCGATCGGACATAGCATACACAGTATCAAACCCCAGTGTCCAAAAGATCGTCGCCCCCCACAGATACCAGGTTGGCGTAGCAATACTCGCCGTCACCATCGACCAACTAATTAATACGGCAAATCCCCAGGCGATCGATAGTACCAGTTGCGGCACTGGAAATACTCGCTTCGCGCCAGGATAAAGCAGAATCACTGGCACAGCCGCCACGCATAGCCAAAATGTCAGTGGATTGAGATAAATAGCCAGAATTGCCGCACAAATCAGCGAGACAATCAGCACGCCAATCCCTGTAGCGATCGAGAGAGACTTGGCCGCTAGGGGTCGATTTTTGGTACGCTCTACGTGGGGGTCAATATTTCGATCCCACAAGTCATTGACGACACATCCCGCCGCACTAGTCGCCAATGTGCCCAAAATAATCACACCCAGCAACGGTAACGGTGGATTGCCCTTCGCAGCCAAACACAGTCCCCATAATGCAGGAATCATCAAAATCAGTCTACCTGCGGGCTTATCCCACCTTAGCAGTCTGAAGATCGTTAGCCAAGTCGGTTCGGTTGGGGGTAAGGTTGTCATGATGATTAGGCTTTAGGCTTTAGGAGTTAGGCTTTGGGTTATGAAGAATAACTATTCACTATTCACTATCCACTATTCACTATCCACAACGCTCTAATAAATTGCGAAATATCAAAAAAAACTCCCTGACTTCGATCGAGTTGCGTATAATCTTTACATAAAGCTTTTTTTACTAAATACTTTTAACAAATCTTTTCAACACCTAAAATTTCTTGAACATGCCGCGAATACTAGTCGTCGATGATGATGCAGCGATCGCTGAAATCGTCTGTATTAACCTCGAAATGTCTGGCTATGAGGTCAACCAAGCACCTGATGGGATCCAAGGACAGGCGATGGCGATCCAAATTCAGCCAGACTTGATCGTATTGGATCTGATGCTACCAAAGGTTGATGGCTACACAGTTTGCCAAAGATTGCGGCGAGATGATCGGACATCAGATATTCCGGTGCTAATGTTAACAGCTCTGAGCCAGACCCAGAATAAGGTTGAAGGGTTCAATGCTGGGGCGGATGACTATCTGACTAAACCATTTGAAATCGAGGAGCTACTCGCCCGTGTTAGGGCACTGCTGCGGCGCACAGATCGGATTCCCCAAGCCGCCAAACATAGCGAAATCCTCAGCTATGGGGAACTGACGCTGGTTCCAGAGCGATTTGAGGCGATTTGGCGGACAGCGACGATCAAGCTTACTCACCTCGAATTTGAGCTGTTGCACTGCTTGCTCCAGCGGCATGGACAGACAGTATCGCCGAGTGAGATTCTCAAGGAAGTGTGGGGCTACGATCCTGATGATGATATTGAGACGATCCGGGTACATATTCGCCATCTGAGAACCAAGATGGAACCAGATCCACGTCGCCCTAAGTATATCAAAACAATCTATGGCGCGGGCTATTGTCTGGAGTTGCAGAACGATCGAGAAGAGGAGAAAACTCCGGCTTGAGATGGGGAGACTGGGGGACTGGCTTGCACTGTTGGCGTTAGCCTTGCCTTTGGCATTGCGGAGCCGAAGTGGGGGACTGTAAATTAACGATTGAATTGGAGATCGATTTGGCGTTCTAGATCGCTGATGTTGGTGGAGTTGTCTAGATTAACATCTGCTAGAGCGATCTTATCAGCCAAAGACATTTGGCTATCAATGCGGATATTTGCGGCTGTTTTATCAATCCGATCTCGTGCCATGACGCGATTTAATTGGGTAGTTCGATCGCAACTAACTACCCAAATCTCTGTTGTGAGATCGGTCATTTTAGCTTCAAATAGTAAGGGAATTGCGAGTACAGCAATGCCGTCTGGCTCAAGTTGACTAATCGCCATCTCAAAGCAATTGTATACATAGGGATGAATTTGAGCTTCTAGCCACTGACGTTCATTGATATCATTAAAAATAATCTCTCCCAGTCGAGATCGATCGAGTGTTCCATCTGGTTGTAGAATATCACCATATCTTTGATCGATTGCGGCTAATATTGGTGAACCAATTGCCACCGCCGATCGAGCATAGACATCTGCATCCCAAATTGGTAAGTTATATTTTGTCTGCAAATAGTTGGTAACAGTACTTTTGCCAGTACCAATTCCACCTGTGATTCCGATTAGACGCATGTTAATTAGTGGATAGTGGATAGTGGATGGTGAGTAGCGAATTTGAGTGCAAGTCTAATATGTCAGTCCGCGTAGGCGGACTTTGCAGCACTAGCCACGATTTTAATCGTAGGCGTTACTTCCAAAATCTAAATTATTAATTATATTTCAGGAACAATAGCTTGGAAAATACTAAGGATCGAGATATTTGGAAATTAATTCAGGCGTTCAATGCACAGCGCAATCGTGCTACTTTGGATCAGAAGTATCGCAAGATGCGTAAGAATGCGTTTACCTTTTTCAGAGGTACCTGTCATCTATTTTACCGTGATTTACCTCAAGATTCAGTTTTGAATCTAGCCCCAAGTCTCTGGATTTGCGGGGATCTACATTTAGAAAACTTTGGTGCTTACAAAGGTGATAATCGCCAGATCTATTTTGGGATTGATGATTTTGATGAGGGTATACTTGCGCCCTGTTCTTGGGATATTATTCGATTATTGACTAGTATCTTTTTAGCAGTAGATAGTTTGGATTTTGAGCAAGCTAATGGTGAGAATCTGGCGAAGCTCTTTCTCCAGGCTTATACAAATGCGATTAGTGCTGGCGAAATCAAAGAAATTGTGGCAACTAATGCCAAGGGAGTTGTCGCCGAGCTGCTGGAAGATTTGCATCGCCGCAAACGGAGCGAGTTCTTGGATGAACGAACTAAATTGAATGATGGTCGTCGCCAGTTGAAAATTGACAATGAAAAGATATTAGGGGTTAGTGATGATAAGTATCAAAGAATTTCTCGATCGATCAAACTATGGGAAAGTAGTCAAGTAAATCCAGACTTCTTTGAAATTCTAGATATTGGATTTCGGGTCGCAGGTACAGGCAGCTTAGGACTCGATCGATATCTGATTTTAGTCACAGGTAAAGGTTCGCCAGATAATAATTATCTCCTTGATTTTAAGCAACAGTTAGGTTCTAGTCTTCAACCATACGTCTTAATCGATCAGCCTGATTCGGAAAACTCAGCAGCGCGAGTAATTGAGATTCAGCAATCAGTCCAATCAGCACCGCCAGCACTACTCGCTGCAATTGAATTTAATGGCGGCAGTTATTCACTCAGAGAGCTTCAGCCGACTCAAGACAAAATTAGCTTGAAAGCTGGTAAGATTAGTCTGGATCAATTAGAGAAATTAATTGAGACAATGGCTGAAGTTACTGCGGCTGGACACCTGAATAGTGGTAGTAAATTAGGAGTTACAATAGAGCGAGATTTGATCGCTTTTGGCAATAGATTGGACTGGCAAGAAGAGGTGTTGATTTATACCAGTAAATACGCACAACAGGTGCGGCAAGATTATCAAGATTTTTGTCAAGCTACTCAAGATTTATAATTAATTTAAGTTAAGCGTGAAATATTCTAGATTATTAATTGGGCTTGGATCGATCGTTTTGACAGGTTGTACTCAGACTCCTAAGACTACTTCGCTACCGCCAGAATCACCTTCACCGATCTTTGCAGCACCAACAATTTCACCACCTTCACCTGCTGCAAAACCAAATCCTACAGCACCATCGCCAGCAGCTACAATTCCCAGCGTTGCCCCATTACCGACACCATCAATTCCATTCCAGATTGGTGATTATCAAGTAATTGATGAGCTAAAGCAGCCGCAATTCATGGCTCAAAGTAGTGATATCTTGCGAACGGCAAGTTTGCCAAATAGTAAAGTGAATTTCAATGCAGCAGACTTACTCGTAGTTTTAAAGAGTACCCGCAAGTACTTTAAGAATCGATTGGATGATGATCCAGATCTTCAGCGCGAGGGGATACTCGGTACTCAGGGGGTGAAGGTTACAGATATTATCAAAACCTTAGATTTTATGGTGTTGACTTTGCAACAGGATCTTAAGGCTAAGAGACGAATTAGATTGCAAGATCCGAAGTTTTTAAATACCAACTTTCGATCGATCCAATGGACAGCATTTAATCCTACTGCCAAGGATGAGAAGCGAGTGAGAATGACTAAGTACGGGGTATTTACCCACCCTGGTTCACGCACGCCCACCAAGGAGTTTACGGCTGGGCTATACGCGCTCAAATCAGATACCGATGATACCCTCCGGCTGAAATATACCAAGCAAGACGTACTGACAAATATCTATGAGCCAAACGGTACGGAATTTGGGGCAGTTGAACCGCTGGCTTATCTCGATCGAGAGGGGTTAGAATCAGCATTGATGGAAGGTACTGTCTTAATTAAATTTACTGACGGGACATCTGAATTTTTTAATGTCGATCGAAATAATAACGTTCCCTATATTAAAGATCTTAAACCCACCGACCAAAAACGCTACTGGTACTTTAAACCTGTGGCTGCAATTAAAGGATATGGTGGCACAATTCAAACTAAAATCTCGCTCAAACCAGGGGTAACTTTTGCAGGTGATGTCTTAAATATTGGGCTGGGTAGGATTGTGGTGCGGGAAAATTTAGTTAGGGGTAAGTCCCAGTTGCACATGGGAATTATTGCCGATACAGGTGGGGCATTCTTACCCAATTTACATCAATTAGATTTTCTAGCGGGGGTGTTTGGTAGTAAGGAAGAATTTAATGAATATACGCGCAAATTACCAGAATATACGAAAGCATATATTCTGGTAAAACGATGAACCTTCTGACCATTACTGAAAGAACCCCGACTGTCTTGTCTTTTTTTTTTTCGGGGGTTCCCCCCTAATAAAAACGCCGCTTTTCCTAAAAGTCGGGTTTCTGTCCCTTTCCAGCTACCTAAAGTTGTGATTCTTGCTGTTGATATAGACAGTAATATCGCCCTTTCAATGCCATCAGTTCGGCATGGGTACCAAGTTCGGCAACCATTCCGCGATCCATCATCAAGATCACGTCAGCATTGCGAATTGTGGTCAGTCGATGAGTGATGAAAAAGACTGTTTTGCCCTCGAAAGCGGCGGCGATATTCGTACATACCTGATGCTCAGAATCATAGTCCAGGGCACTTGTCGCTTCATCTAAAATCAACAATCGCGGATTCTGGAGGACAGTACGGGCGATCGCAATTCGTTGGCGTTGTCCGCCCGATAAGCCAGATCCTCGCTCACCAACTGGGGAATTGTAGCCATTCGGTAGCTCCATGATAAATTCATGGGCGTAGGCAATTTTAGCAGCTTGAATAATTTGGTCGGTGGTTGCGTCGGGATAATTGAGGGCGATATTTTCTTGGACGCTACCTTCAAATAACAGGGTATCTTGAGGGACGATGCCGATCTGTTGGCGGAGTGAATAAAGTTCTACTTTGGCAATGTCGTAATCATCGACTAATATTCGTCCCGATTCGAGCGGATATAAGCGCGGTAATAGCTTCATTAATGTACTTTTACCAGAGCCACTTTGACCGACAACGCCGATAAATTTGCCTGCCGGAAATTCTAAGCTAACACCATCTAAATTCAATGCCCCCGCAGATGCAAACCGGAACGAAACATTGTCAAATTTTACATGACCTTGAATCGTTGGCATCGGAATATTGCCCCTGTCGATCTCGTCGGATTCCATCGGCGTATCCAGAATATCGGCAATCCGTTCGAGGGAAAGTGCCGTTTCTTGGAAGTTTTGCCACAGTTGCGTCAGGCGGAGTAATGGGCTGGTAACGTAGCCAGAAATGATCCGAAAGGCGATTAGTTGTCCGAGGGTTAATTTGCCGTCTAGGACTAGATACGCGCCCACCCAGAGCACCAAGAGACTAGAGAGCTGACTCAAGAAAGTATTGATCGAACCAGCGGCTGTGAAGGTGATTACCGTCTTGAATCCAGCCATCACGTAGCTAGTGTAGCGTTCTTGCCATCTCCAGCGCGATCGCAATTCGACGTTTTGGGCTTTGACGGTTTGGATCCCCGCGATGACTTCGACGAGGTGAGACTGAGATCTGGCATTGCGTTCGGCTTTGACTCGTAATTGCCTGCGCGCGATCGGTGAGACAGCAGTTGTGAGTAAAATAAATAGCGGCATCGTTGACAGTGCAACGAGTGTCAGCAGGGAGCTGTAAATTAGCATCACCGCGATATACACCACCGAAAACACCGAATCTAACACTACTGTTAGAGCAGTTCCAGTTAAAAATTGACGGATATTTTCGAGTTCATTTACCCGCGTCGAAAGCTCACCTACCGAGCGTTTTTCAAAGTAGCGGAGCGGGAGCCTGAGCAATCGATCGATAATTTGTGAACCTAAAGCTAGATCGATCCGATTGGTAGTATCGACAAATAGATAGGTTCGGAAACTCGTTAATAAAGCTTCGCCAACCGCAACGCCAACTAGGAGGATGCCCAGTGTGTTCAAAGCCATTGGACTATTTTGCACCAACACTTTGTCAACAATTGCCTGGGTAATTAAGGGATTTGCTAGTCCAAACAATTGAATAAAAAAGGAGGCAATTAGAACCTCAAATAAAACACCGCGATACTGAACTAATGACGGCCAAAACCAACTAATTCCAAACTTCTTTTTGGGTGTGGAGCGATTTGCTTGAATTAACAGAATGGGGATGGACGGATTTGGCGCAGGATCGGCATTTTGAGATCCTTGATTGAGTAATAATTCTTGCGGCGATCGTTTAATCAAGCCGCTGTCAGGGAGGGCGATGGTAACAGAATTATTAGCAACTGCATAAATCACACCTAGTCCATCTTGCCATTTAATCAGCGCAGGCACCTGAATCCGCTGGAGATCGGCGATCGGAATTGTCGCTAATTGACCCTGTAGTCCCAGAAAGTCAGCTACAGCACCGCAAAACTGGAGTGAAACTGCTCCAGTTTGCTCAAAATGATGTGCGACAATCTTTTGGACGGAATCGCGGCGAAAGGGGATTTTAAACTGGTTTGCCAGCATTTCAAAGCAGGCCACAGCTCCATCAATTTGCCCATTCCCGCGTACGAGGGGATAACGCCCGCGATCCTGTTTGGGTGCCACCCGCGCGAGGGGCAGATCGGGTGCGTAGGGAATATTCTGAGGTGGTCCAATGTTCAGATTGAAGGAATCTGGAACGATAATTTCACTCTCAATATCAACAATTGAATCCGGGTTCAATTGTGCTGGAATTTGCAAAATATCGGGTGAAATTCCGATCGGGCGCAGTTTTTGACTGTGCCGATTTGAAGCTATTTCCAATCGGTCGCCGATCGCGTATGGTGAATTTGGCGGCTGACTACCGACGAACCAATCCCAGTGAACTAGATCGGGAGGAATTGTTTGGGTATTTGGATAAACAACAGCGGTATTAATTGCTTTAAGTGCTAAATCTTTGAGTGAGTCAGCGGCGAGTAATTCTAGTAATCGACCTGGATTGGGATGTTTTGCTAGTTCCAATCGCAGGATTTCAAATATTTCTAGTAGGCTGAGTCGATCATAAAAATATTGTTCTAAGATCGGTTCCTTTTCGACAATCTGCATGAATGATTCGACCTGAACATTCAGACAGATAACTTCTGTCGAAGCGATTGCTGATTCACAAGCTACGCCACTAATCACGCTAATTATTCCAATGACGCTACCAGCTTCTAATCTTGCGAGTGTAACCGGAGTGCTGTCTCGATCTGGATATCCCAATAAGCGAACTGTTCCTTCCACAATGATGCTAATTTCGGCTGATAGTCGATCAGATATTGCAATCGGCTGTCCGACATGATAACGATAATACTGACCTATTTTAGCAATCTTGGCTTGGATTTTCGCTGACAATCGATTAAATGGTTCGATTTGAGCTAAGAATGCTGTTGGTGTTGTTATTGTATAAGTCACTTTAAATAGTTGATAATTGATAGTTGTTGGCGTAGCCTTTCCGCAGGAAAATAATTGATAGTTGGGCTATTAGAATAGGAATCTAAATTTCTGTTATTTACCGATCTGAGATTTTATATGTTGCTTTGGACTTGTGCTGTACAAAGCTAGCGCGTTGAGATTATCGTTCTCTAGACAGAAACAGCTTTCAACTGATTTAATCGATCTTGAATCCAGCGATCATGAAGCTCTTCAATTAATCTTGCCCGCATCTTCTCATCTAATTGAGCAGGGAAATATTTTTCCAGTTTAACAATGACAATCCAGTCAGCAACTTGTAATGGAGGTGATAATCGACCAGGTTTGAGCGATCGAATCTTTTGGGCTAAAGTGGGATGGGGAATCGATAATTCATGGGGGCCGATCAATCCACCAGTTTCAGCTTCTTGTCCCTGAGAATATTGCTTGACTAGTTCAGTAAAAGTTGCTTCTCCAGCCTCTAGCCGAAAGAATAACTCCTGGGCGAGGTGAGAATCTTTGACGCGCAATAGTGAATAGCTGGCTCGATCGAGTTGACTTTTACGCTGCAAAAAATACGAATCAACGCGATGATTAAAAGTTGCTTGTTTGAATTGATCGAGCTTGACTGTCCGCAGTACCAGTTGTTCAAACTGATCTAGGCTCAAATGATTGCGCTCCAACCATTCAGCCCGATCTTGGTCAGAATTAATCTGCTGATGTTGGTAAAAGGTTTTATAAGCACTGAAAATTTCTTCATCAGTGCATTTGATCGATACCAGTTCGGCATCAATTATTAATTCTCGCTGCAACTGGATCATTAGCCCATATTGCTGCAAAAGTCCGACAACTTCTGCCCCAGAAATTGTATTTTGGGCTAGTCGTTGGAGTGGAGAAGCTAATTCGACAGGCTCTTGACTACTGGCTGTCGCAAAATCAGAATTTAGCAAGTCTACGTTTAGATTCATGATGATGCTTCTATTGATACACCGATTTAGCTAGCACCCCTCACAAAATCTTCTCACTATTTGCTTTAGTTTAGGTTATCAAGATATTAAGATCTGATTAAATTGGCAATCAACAAACATTATTAGAAAATTAATCTAAAGACTATCGTTTCTTAATCTTCAGTATCTTTAGAAAAATATACTATAAAAAATAATTGAGACTCTTAGCTATTAATAGCTTTGGTATCGATCGACACAGAACCCATATCCTAAAATTTAAAGAGCTAGAAATTGCTGCTGCTAAATCCCAAGATTCGGCAGTCAATCTCGATCGGTGTTTGCTGTGCTGACCTAGTATTAATTAAAAATTATGGCTAAGAATACGATTGAAGCCGCTGTGTGATTCGACAACTTCTAGATTGCCAATTTTCCTCATAGAAAACACACCCAACTGACTATGACAACCTTAAAAGGCTTCGCATCACTTCCTGCCGATACATTTGCTCCAGGCGCGCAGTCTGGTAAATCGATTGTCGGTACTACTAATGGTCGGACAATTCCCTTCGCTAGCCAACCTGTTCAAGGTTTGAGTGCAGTTCAATTTGCTGATGGTGCTGGTAATTACTGGTTTATGGCGGACAATGGCTTTGGTACCAAGGCGAATAGTAATGATTTTTTACTCAGGATTTACAATGCCAATCCGAGTTTTCAAGGTTTAGGTGGAGATGGAACTGTTAAAGTTGGTAACTTTATCCAATTATCAGACCCAGATAAAAAAGCGGGATTTTCGATCGTCAATAATAATACAACAGACCGACTCCTGACAGGCGCAGATTTTGATATCGAATCCTTTACCATTGCCGCCGACAAGAGCATCTGGATTGGTGAAGAATTTGGCCCTTACCTGCTGCATTTTGACCAAACTGGCAAACTACTAGACGCGCCCATTGCCACGCCAAATTATAGCAAGCTCAATACCCTAACTGGGAAAGCTCCGATCGTCATCGGTCATCGCGGTGCATCGGGCGAACGTCCCGAACACACTTTAGCAGCTTATCAGCTAGCTATCGATCGTGGTGCAGATTTTATCGAGCCAGATTTGGTAGTGACTAAAGATGGTGTCCTAATTGCCCGTCACGAGCCATTTATCGCCAGTTTAAATGCTGATGGTACCGTCAGCAGCGATACCACCACCGATGTCTACAAACGGCCAGAATTTGCCAGCCGCAAAACTACAAAAATGGTCGATGGGAATCCGGTGACAGGCTGGTTTGCCGAAGATTTTACCCTCGCCGAAATCAAACAGATTCGGGCAGTCGAACGATTGGGTTTCCGCGACCAAACTTTTAATGGCACCTTTGAAATTCCCACCTTGGATGAAGTAATTGCCTTGGTAAAAAAAGCGGAAGTCGATACTGGTAAAAAAATCGGTATCTATCCCGAAACTAAACAT
>JANNBD010000234.1:0-2570 GCA_031385105.1 Chamaesiphon sp. OTE_78_metabat_374 | reverse complement strand
TCGATCGACGTTCGATCGATCTTGTCATCGCAAATACTGGAGATCGACCGATTCAGGTTGGTTCTCACTATCATTTTTATGAAGTAAATGCTGCATTGAGATTTGACAGAGCAGCGAGTAGAGGAATGCGCCTAGATATTCCGGCTGGTACCGCCGTCAGATTCGAGCCAGGAGACGAGAAACAGGTTCAACTAGTCGATCTAGCAGGTTCCCGCGAAGTGTATGGTTTCAATGCTCAAATCGAGGGTAAGCTCGATCCACTCTGATGAGATTCGGCTGTCTTGATTAGATTTATAGTAAAATTGAATTAGTTCTACACACACCAAGTAGGTAGCTATGGTCGCTCAAATCTCCACAGACACTACTACTGAAGTTATCTATCCCGATTGTGATGGTCAGCCGATGTCCGATAACACCAAACAGTTTCGGTGGATCGTCACAATCAAAGAAAATCTGGAATTACTCTTTGCCGAACGCGCTGACGTATTTATTGCGGGTGATCTACTCTGGTATCCAGTCGAAGGAAATAATAAAATTCGCCAAGCACCCGATACAATGGTCGCATTTGGCAGACCAAAAGGAGATCGAGGTTCTTATCGTCAGTGGGTAGAGGGCGGAATTGCACCGCAGGTAGTATTTGAAATCCTCTCTCCTGGCAATCGGATGGCGGAAATGAGCCGCAAGCTGCATTTCTATGAGCAGTATGGAGTAGAAGAGTATTATATTTACGATCCAGACCGGATTGATTTTACTGGTTGGATCCGTAATGAAGATCGACTAATTGCGATTCCCCAAGGGGAAGGCTCCGCCAACGAAGATGCCACCAATTGGATCAGTCCCAGATTAGAAATTCGGTTTGAGATGCAGCCTGATACTTTGGTTGTATATTATCCTGACGATCGACCATTCTCAAGTTTTGTTGAATTAGATCAACAGCGGCAACAAGCTCAACAGCAGTTACAGCAGTCTCAACAAGAGTTACAGCAGTCTCAACAGCAGTTGCAGCAATCTCAGCAGGAAGCTGAAAAATTAGCAGCTAAATTACGAGAACTAGGTATCGATCCCAGTAGTCTGTAATTTGCGATCGAGTGAAACTTATGATATTTCAACAATATAACGAGCTGCTTACTAGCGCAAACACCTGTCGCAATTACCACACCGCCAATTTTGACTTTTCGGCTTACAGCCAAACGCCGTAAGTAAGTATTCCCAGCGACAGCCAGGATGTTTGATGTAGGTTGGAACAGCCCTAAATAGTGATTGTTGCTGTGCTTTGATTGATTTCCAATCAGGTGCTTTCCCTGTAGTAGCCCGACGATAATTAAATGGAGTTTCCCAAACTAATTCATTGACGCTGTGTAGTAAAGATAATGCGATCGAACTTTGGGGGAATTTAGTCTCGATCTCGCGCACATCTCCACTTAATGGAAGTTGTTTCGCCATCGTTGTGGCTAGATTGTAATATTTATCGATACTCTCAGTAAAAAACTTCGATCTCTGCTGATCTTCGGGATACAATAAACCCGTCTGTTCGCAAACTAGTAATAACGCCTCCGCAGGCTTGCCATCTCGTCCGGCGCGTCCGATTTCTTGGATATATTCAGCCAATAGTACTGGAGGATGAAAATGAACAATCCACCGCACATTTGCTTTGTTGATTCCCATGCCAAAGGCGCAGGTACAGACCACATATTGCAACTTGCCGCTCAACCACTCGCCTTCGATTCGTCGCCTTGCTTGGGGACTCAACCCAGAGTGATAAGCGGCTGTTTTGTCACCTCGTACTGATAGCCAAGCGGCTAATTCTTCGCTGGTATCGCGGGTGCGGACATAGACTAGCCCCGACTGGTTCGGGTATTTGTCGATAAACTTGGTTAGTTGCGTTTTTCGACCCCTTGGAGTCCAGATCTGTTTGACTGATAATTTCAGGTTTTGACGCAGAGGATTGAGAATAAACTCGGCTGGATTGTCAAGCTGCAAGACTTGCTTAATCGTCTGCTGTGAGAGGGGGTCAGCGGTCGCAGTAAAGGCCGCGATCGAGATTTTTGTACCAACTGGCTTATGTTGGGTTAAGGTAGCGCGAATCGCTCCCAAACGCCTGTAGCTGGGACGAAAGGTTTCGCCCCAGTGGACGAGACAGTGAGCTTCATCGAGGATAATTCGATCGATCTTCAGTTCTGGGGCGCACAATCTCGACCAAACTGGAGTCGTGAGTAGAGTTTCGGGAGAGAGATAGAGTAGTTTTAGTTGTTGCTGTTCTAAAGCTTGAAGTGTTTGCTTACGCTTGGCGACGGGGATCTCGCTATGGAGTAAGCCAGCAGCTAATCCTTTTTCGGTCAGTTCCTGCACTTGATTTTCCATCAAGGCAACTAGGGGAGAAACTACCAAGGTAGTTCCAGTGCTGAGTAGTGCCGGAAGCTGGAAGCAGAGGGATTTACCGCCGCCTGTAGGCATGATAATTAGGGCATCTCGATCGTCGAGTAAGCATTCGATAATCTCACCTTGGGGCGATCTAAGTTCGTCGTAGCCCCAAACCTGCTTTAGTTTTGCTTTGATTCGATCCATACAAA
>JANNBD010000171.1:0-13406 GCA_031385105.1 Chamaesiphon sp. OTE_78_metabat_374 | reverse complement strand
GAATGAAACCCAACGCTCTAGAGATGTTGGGTTTCATTCTTCAACCCAACCTACAGATCTCCCAACTCCCGAACTCCCAGCCCCCAATGCCAAATCTCAACTACGCACTAGTACATGAATGGCTAACCCCAAGAGCAACGGGAGGTTCAGAGCTAGTTGTGAAAGAAATTCTCGGATTTATTGATGCGGATCTGTACGCGCTGATTGACTTTGAATCTACCAATCCAGATAGTTATCTCTATCAGCGTAAAATCGGTACCACCTTCCTCCAAAACTTGCCTGGAGCCGAGAGTGGTGTGCAGAAATATTTGCCATTAATGCCGATCGCGATCGAGCAATTAGATCTCAGGCATTATGATGTAATCTTATCATCCGCCCATGCTGTCGCCAAAGGGATTATTACGACCCCCCAACAATTGCACGTCTGCTACTCCCACACGCCGATGCGCTACGCCTGGGACCTGACTTTTGACTATTTAGACCAAAGCCGACTTGGACGTGGCTTGCCAGGGATTTTAACCCGATATCTGCTCCATCAATTGCGTCAGTGGGATGTGATTTCTGCCAATCGGGTAGACCACTTTATTGCTAATTCCCACTTCACCGCCAGTCGAATTTGGCGATGTTATCGTCGTCACGCCGATGTCGTGTATCCGCCTGTAAATATCGACAGGTTTACCTGCAATCCTGATAAAGAAGATTTTTATCTGACTGTCTGCCGTTTAGTGGGCTACAAACAAGTCGCGCCAATTGTTGAAGCATTTAATCAAAATGGTAAAAATCTCGTCGTGATTGGCGCGGGAACAGAATTAAAAAAATTGCAACAAATTGCTAAGTCTAACGTCACAATATTAGGTTTCCAACCAAATTCAGTTGTTCAAGATTACTTAGCTCGCGCCAAGGCATTTGTCTATGCAGCTTGTGAAGATTTTGGCATTGTACTAGTAGAAGCTCAAGCTTGCGGCACACCCGTAATCGCTTATGGCGTTGGTGGTGCTGCTGAAACTGTTCTCGACATTCGCTTTCACCCCGATGATGGTACGGGAATCCTATTTCCCACTCAAACTACCGCAGCAATTATAGCTGCTGTCTCCACGTTTGAAACTTACGCAAACCAGTTTCAATCCGAGCAGATTCGCGCCCATGCTGAAGGCTTTGCAGCCGCAGTATTTCGATCGCGATATCTGAGTTTACTCGATCGCTACTCCCAGCAGTGGCAATCGGGATATCGATCAGAAAAGGGTTCAGTCTAAACTGACTTGAAAGTGCGTGTAGTTAATAGAACGGAGCAACAAAGTGTGAGGAATATTAGGAATAGAGTGAAATGGAGGAATAAAGCGGCCGAAATTAGTCAAGTTATTTCAAGTAAATTGTCGAAATTCCTAGCTTCAAAGTTAATATTTCAATCTAGCGATCCGATCAAGCGGCTATTTGATATTGTCTTTTCATTGTCAGTACTAATAATATGTGCTCCAGTTTATTTATTACTAGCTGGATCGATCGCAGTTACTTCGTCCGGTGCAGTGTTCTTCATTCAAAAACGTGTTGGCAAAAATCATCAACATTTTTACTGCATTAAGTTTAGGACGATGATTCCTGATGCCGATCTACATCTCCAAGCGATGATGGCACAATCGGACGAACTGCGTCAGGAATTCTCAGCAAATTTCAAGCTCAAACAAGACCCTCGGATCACCAAGATTGGTAAGTTTCTGAGAATCACCAACCTTGATGAATTTCCTCAGTTTATTAATGTTCTGAAAGGGGAAATGAGCGTAGTTGGTCCCCGCCCACTTGTACCTGAAGAACTGGAACGATACGGAAAGGATATCGATCGAGTCTTGACGATTAGACCTGGTATTACCGGATTATGGCAGGTTTCGGGACGGAATGATCTTCCCTACGATGAGAGAATTAGGATCGATGTCCGCTATGTCAAAGATCGTAATTTCTGGCTGGATCTCCAGATTGTATTCAAAACAATTCTCTTAACGGTGATGACTAAAAATAATGGGGCGTATTGAAATTTGGTGAATAGTGAATAGTGGATGGTGGATGGTGTGAGATGGCAATTTGGACATAAGATAGTCCTCGCTCAGATGCTTGGTGTGAGGATAGTTGATCGAAAGATGCTGATGTTGTGAGATGGCAATTTGGACATAAGATAGTATGGGACTTCAAACCCATTGATTTGAGTAATGGCGGCTAAGATGACTGAAATAAAACGTGCATTGATTACAGGTATTACTGGACAAGATGGCTCCTACCTAGCCGAATTGCTCTTGTCCAAAGGCTACGAAGTTCATGGCATCATTCGACGGACATCGACTTTCAATACCGATCGAATCGAACATCTGTACCAGGATCCTCACACTCCAGGCGCGAAACTATTTCTCCACTACGGCGACTTAGCCGATGGCGTAACCCTGCGCCGTTTATTAGAACTTACCAAGCCCCAAGAAATCTACAACCTTGGTGCCCAATCCCACGTTCGAGTTAGTTTTGATGCACCCGAATATACCGTCGATACAGTCGCAATGGGTGCGCTGCGGTTGCTCGAAGCAATTCGCGACTACGAGCAGCGGACAAAACTTCAAGTCCGCTATTATCAGGCTGGATCATCAGAAATGTACGGTTTGGTACAAGAAGTCCCTCAATCGGAAACAACCCCCTTCTACCCCCGTAGTCCCTATGCCTGTGGCAAACTTTTCGCTCACTGGCAGACCATCAATTATCGCGAATCTTACAATATCTTCGGTTGTAACGGAATTTTATTCAATCATGAGTCTCCACGTCGGGGCGAAACATTTGTGACGCGCAAAATTACCCGGGCGATCGCGCGGATTATGGCGAAGCAACAGGATAAACTCTATCTAGGTAATCTCGAATCAAAACGTGACTGGGGCTATGCCAAAGATTATGTGGTAGCAATGTGGCTAATGCTCCAACAGGACGCGCCAGATGATTATGTCATCGCCACTGGGGAAACTCATGCAATCCATGAATTTCTGACAGTTGCCTTTGATTATGTCAATCTCAATTGGAAAGATTATGTCGAATTTGACGCGCGTTATTTGCGTCCAGCCGAAGTAGAACTGCTCATCGGCGATCCCACTAAAGCCCAGACAAAACTGGGGTGGAAACCAACGGTGACTTTCAAAGAATTAGTTCATCTGATGGTTGATACAGACCTTCATGCACTGGGATTAAAGTCACCTAACTATGCAGGTGAAGAGACACTACCAGACGTTGCGATCGTCCGTCAGGCATTAGCAACTATGCATGACTAGGAGCAGATCTGTGGGGACGGGTGTCTTGGCTCGCCGTCTGGTCACGAATCGGGAGTCAAAGGCATGCGCGCGTCCCTGGGCAGGGTAGAGATTCTCAGCTAGAGGTGTGTGCAGATCAAAAAAATCAGGTGGTAGAGGCAATCGATACGATTGTCCCTACCACCAATTTTTTTTGGCAAAATCCAAGACTATTTCACAAATGTCGATCTTTCCGTCCCAACGGGGAAATATAAAAACAGGACATACATTAATTATGAACCTTCAATTTTTAAGTCCCACCTCCACCTTTGTCCACTACGCCATGAGTTCGAGCCATGAATCAAGGTTCTAGCAGCGTTGCTGATACCGAAAGAACGTTAAACCCGATCAAGTTGTTAGAGCAATTAGCGACTTCCCAAGCAAAAGGCTGTTTACGCATTACGTCTAACGACGTGGTGTGGCTACTCTACTTTTATGAAGGTAAGCTATTTTATGCCAATCATTCCCTTGAACCGATCGAGCGGCTCGAACAACATCTGCGGCGAATTAGTCCGATTGTCCTAGCCAATCAGGTCTACACCGATTTGCGGGAGCAGTTGAAAGAGGCAAATT
Organism: Chamaesiphon sp. OTE_78_metabat_374; assembly: GCA_031385105.1. Taxonomy (GTDB): domain Bacteria; phylum Cyanobacteriota; class Cyanobacteriia; order Cyanobacteriales; family Chamaesiphonaceae; genus Chamaesiphon. The sequence goes on along the minus strand of JANNBD010000171.1, from coordinate 9,525 downwards.
TGGAGGCTACTTACCCAAGTTTGGATTACCAGGCAATCCGCTGGTTGATCGCCCAAGGACACATTTCTGAACAGACTGCGGGTACGTTAGTCAAGAGCATTTCCAAAGAGGTACTTCAGTCTTATCTGTTGGTTACTTCTGGCACCAGCGAATTGATCGCCAGAGAAACAGCTTTTCCAATTTGGTGGAGCGGCAACTTTTTGTTTGTCACCAAGGAATGTCAAACAGAATTGCAAGCTTGGCAGGCATTACAACCAGCAATTAAATCGCCTTATCAGCGTCCTTACTTAATGAATGTAGAGCATCCATTGCTCACCGCAGATGTCAAAGCCAAATTGAGCAAGATTCTGATTGGATTTAGCTTTAGGCAGTTGTCCTTGCTCCTCAAACAAGATGAGCTAGCAGTTGCGAATAATCTCTATCGATTGATTAGTAATCAAATTGTGGGATTGCGACCACCACAGCCGCCATTCGATCGACTGCACAAGCTATATGCCGCAGAATCTGACAAGAATCGCTTTGACGAGAAAACGCAATCAGTCACCGATACTCTCGCAGCAGTTAAACCAGACAATAATTCCACAACTGGAGATCTGAGTGAACAAGCGACTTATAAGATTGCTTGTGTCGATGATAGTCCGACAATTTTACGCGAAATCAATCGCTTTTTGGATGGAGATAGTTTCAAGGTATTTCCAATTGTTGATTCGGGTACAGCTCTGATGAAGATTATTCGGATCAATCCTGACATTATTTTATTAGATGTGGGAATGCCGACGATCGATGGTTATAAGTTGTGTTCGATGTTGCGGAAACATCCAGCTTTTAAAAAGACCCCGATTGTGATGGTGACTGGCAATACAGGCATTATCGATCGGGCAAAAGCAAAAATGGCTGGCTCGACGGACTATATGACTAAACCGTTTACCCAATCAGGTTTGATCGAAATGGTGTCCAGTCATTTGATGACAGATAGTAACTAAGAATTTAAAGGAGATATTAAATAAAATGGTTAAGGTTTTAGTAGTTGAAGATACGCCATCAGAAATGAAGTTGATGATGCTTTATCTCAAAGATAATGGGTACCAAGTTGTGTCGGCTGACAATGCTAAAGACGGCTTGAATTTAGTAGACAAAGAAAAGCCAGATGTAGTAATCACTGATGTGGTGATGGAAGGCATGAACGGTTTTGAATTTTGTCGGACATTGAAAAAGAATCCCGACACCTCAAAAATTCCAGTAATTGCCTGCACTTCTCGCGATCAGGATCTCGATAAATTATGGGGCAAAAAACAAGGCGTAGATGTCTATGTGACTAAGCCTTATTCTCAGGATGACATTATCAATGCTGTTAAATCAGTTTCTAATTAGTGGATGGTGAATGGTGGATGGTGAATAGTGAAATTCCCGATCGGGGATTAACTCTCTACTATCCATTAGTCCGTAAACACCATCCACTATCCACTGTCTTGATTCGCTAAACCCTCGGGAAACCCGAGGAGCGCGAATCGCCATCCACCATCCACCTCTTTATGAGTACCTTAACCCCAACCAAAAAACCAACAAAAACCACTGGCGAGATGTTTTTGCGACTTCAGCTCGATCGACAAACCACCGCTGTGGTACCGATGCTGCAAACTCAGGAAGCGATCGTGTTGCCTGTGGGCAGAGTATCGGTAGTCCCCAATCTGCCATCGCCAGTGATGGGTTTATTCAACCGTCGGAGCAGCTTGTTGTGGCTGGTGGATTTGCCAGAGATTCTGGGATTGGAGCCGATCGACAGGCACGCCCAAAGCTATGATGTCGCACTGCTGAAGGTCGGGCAAACGCCGCTGGCTGTGGCAGTTCGATCGATCCTGGGCGTAATTAGATTTGCGAAGGAAGAGATCTCTTCACCTATTGGCAGTTTCAATCCCGCTTTTACCCCTTATCTCAATGGCTGGATCTTGCGAAATCAGGAGTTGGTATTGGTGCTAGATCCTGAAGCGATCGTTAATGCCAAGGCTTTAAGTAGTTAGCAAAGATCTACCCACCCGCACTATAAATGTGCTGCCCTACGGGCACCCCTGTCTTGACGTTTTTTTATTCTGGGGGAACCCCAGAATAAAAACGTCGCTCCGTTCGCGTAGCGTCTGCCTTCGCAGAGGAGGGGACTTTACTTGAAACGGTCTTAATTGGCGAACTCCGAACTACCAACTCCCAAATCCCAACTCCCGACTCCCAAAACAATTATAAAAAATACAGCATCTACCCTATGAATCAGTTTAACCAACCAACTCAATTTACCACTCCTAGCAACGCTGAACTGGCGATCGACTCATCTCCTAGATCTACTTCAAAGTGGGGTAGACTGAGCCTCAAAACTAAGGGAACACTTGTAGCTACGCTACTAGGACTATCACCAATTTTTGTGATTGGTGCCTTGAGCTACAGCCAGATCAACAACGCGCTCAGAACCCAAACAGCTACCGATCAAAAAGTAAGAGCAACCCAAATTGCCGATAAATTTAATCGCTTTATCTTTGAGCGGAATGGTGACGTAGAAATTCTCGCAGCACAGCCGATCTTTGCCGATCCGAAGCTTGCGGCAATCACTTCAATAGAGTCGAAAGGCAAACTATTGGATCAATATGTCAGTAGTTATCAAGTGTATGATAGCATTGCTGTTTTTGATATTAAAGGTACACTAATTGCTCAAAGTAAGGGTGAGTCTCTGACCAAAATCAATCATCTTAAGCGTCAATATTTTCAAGATGTTTTAAAAACTGGCGGGACAGTTATTTCATCCCCAGAAGCTAGTAAATATACTGGCAAAATTTCGGTGTTTTTTGCTGCTCCAGTTAAAGATATTACTACTGGTCAAGTCATTGGCGTAATCCGAACCAGAACACCTGTCGAAAGACTAATGGGGTCGCTCAAAGATTTTCAATCCCAGCATGAAGACTACCATATTTCCGATCGAAAGACTGGCAAAGTATTTATTAGTTCCAATGCGGCTTATACCAACAAGCCCGAAGATCCCGACATGATCCAGTCGCGCGAAAAAGGTACGATGGTCGAGCACTTTGTTAAATTTGATGGTAAGACTTCGGGCAACGCCAATGACCAGGGCAATCATAGTGAACTAATGACGGCTGTAAATCTGGGCAAACTGGATGGGATGCAGCAATTGCCCTGGACAGCGGTATCGGTGATCGATTCAGATGAAGCTTATAGTACCTTGACGGGACTACTACTGACAATTCTAGCAGGAGCTGGTTTGACAGCTTTAGCGACGGTAGCACTGGCGACTTTACTTGCAGATCGAGCTACTAGACCGATTGACGCAGCAGCAAAAGCGGTAGAACGAATTGGTCAAGGGGACTTCAATCGCCGGATCGAAGTCACCAGTGAAGATGAGCTGGGCAAATTGGGAGACAACATCAACCTGATGGCTGGTCAAATTCAAGGACTATTGAATGAGCAGTCCGAGCAAACCAAGCGGACAGAACTATATGCGGAAATCTCACGGGCGCGGACAACCGAAGATCTGGAAACACCATTGTCCCAAATTCTGATCGAAGCGCGGGAAATCATCAAAGCCGATCGACTGGTAGTTTACCGCTTTATGGCAGACAATCGCGGCTATATTGCCGGAGAATCATTTGGTTCTGGTGCTAGCAGTGCGATGGCAGAACAAGTCAATGACCCTTGTATTCCTGACGAACTGCTCTCTGCCTATGCCAAGGGGCGGATCATCGCCAATGATAGCGTCACGGAAAGCAACTATCATCCCGACCACAAGAACCTGCTGACACGCCTGAATATCAAATCAAATTTGATTGTGCCGATCGTTCAAAATGGTAACTTACTAGGATTACTAGTTGCTCACCACTGTCAAAATGCTCATGCTTGGCAAGAGTGGGAAAGCATCTATCTGACCAAATTTGCCGAGCAGATCGGGATTTCGCTCAGTGGTTTCACCATCTCCGAGCGGGGACAGCTTGATGCCGCCAGACAACGGGACAAAGCGGTACGGGAGCAATTACTATCGAGTATTTCCCGTGCTCAAACCACCGAAGAAATGGCTACACCGCTGGCTTTTATCCTCGAAGAAAGCCGACTAAAACTCGGAGTTGATCGAGTTGCTATTTATCGGTTTTTCCCTGGCTACGATGGTCATATCGTCGGGGAAGCAGCTCTACCAGGAATTGTCAGTGCTTTTGGCGAACGAATTGAAAATGCGACAATCGCTCAGGATGCGATCGATGATTATCGGACAGGAGCAGCAATTGCGACTGATGATGTCACGACTGGTGAGTATACGATCGGTCGTCAGCAACTATTTGCCAAGCTCCAAGTTAAGTCCAATCTGGTTGTGCCAATTCTCCAAGGTAATAACTTATTAGGGCTACTGGTTGCTCATCACTGCAAAAAAATCCATCACTGGCAAGAAGCAGAAATCACTTATCTGACTGAATTTGCCCTGCCAATTTCCAGTTGCCTGGGTGGTTTTGCCGCAACTGAGCGGAGTCAATATGAAGCTGAAGCATCCGGTAAACGGGCAGATACAGCCAAGAAAGAGAACGAAAATCGTCAGAAAGAACTGTTCCGGTTACTGACTGAAATTGAAGGAGCTTCTGATGGTGACTTGACAGTTCGATCGGAAATTAGCGATGGTGAAATTGCGATCGTCGGTGACTTCTTCAACTCGATTATTGAAAGTCTCCGAGAGATCGTTACCACGGTAAAAACTGCGGCTGGTCAAGTAAACGGCTCAGTTGGTGCCAACGAATCCGATGTCCGACTGCTCACTGATGCAGCAACCAAGCAAGCCGACCAGATTCAGCAGACTCTGAGCAAGCTGGAAAAAGTAACAATCTCGATCGAATCAGTAGCAACCGATGCCCGTCTCGCGGCAAATGTCGCAACCTCTGCGGCATCGACTGCCGAAGTTGGGGGTCAAGCAATGGATCGGACGGTTCAAAGTATCTTGCAGCTACGGGAAACGATCGCCGAAACCGCCAAAAAGGTAAAACGTCTCGGTGAATCCTCGCAACAGATTTCTAAAGTAACCGGACTGATCGACCAAATCGCTCTCCAAACCAACCTCCTGGCAATCAACGCGAGTATTGAAGCAGCTCGTGCTGGTGAAGAAGGACGCGGTTTCGCAGTCGTAGCGGAAGAAGTCGGGGAACTAGCCGCCCAATCCGCCGCAGCAACCAAAGAAATCGAAAAAATCGTCGAAAACATTCAACGAGAAACCAGCGCGGTAGCTCAAGCAATGGAACTGAGTACCACTCAGGTAGTCGAAGGTACCCAATCTGTCGAACAAACCAAAACCAGTTTGAAACAGATTATCGAACTCTCCAATCAAATGGATGCGTTCCTCAAATCGATTTCCACCGCCACCATCGACCAAGTAGAAACCTCCCAAGCAGTGAAGGTAGACATGGCAGCAGTCGCCCTGATCTCCGAGCAGACCTCCGACTCCTCCAAGCAAGTATCCACCTCGCTCCAGCAAACAGTTACCATTGCCCAAGCACTTCAGGCTTCGGTTGGTAAGTTTAAAGTTGATGTCGATCGGAATTAGTGATTTGGTGGATGGTGGATGGTGAATGGTGAATGGTGAAAGACGGACGCAAGCGTCCTAAATATTGAAACCCAATCTTAATTACACCATCCACTGTCTTGATTCGCTAAACCGTCGGGGAACCCGACGTTGGCGAAGCCTCTCCGTTAGGAGTTACGCGAATCGCCATCCACCATCCACCATCCACTACCCTCTCCAGAAAGCCTTCCTAAACCCTAACCTCCCGATGATTACCTCAGATCAAGAACAACAAGTCAAACTCCAATTTTTGGACGAAGCGACGGATTATTTAGATACCCTCGAATCGGGGCTGCTGGGACTGGGTACTGGTGCCGTTTCTGACAAGCAGTTGGATGGACTCCTGCGGGCAGCGCACTCGATCAAGGGTGGTGCGGCGATGATGGGTTACAAGACGCTCGCGGGTCTTGGCCACCATCTGGAGGATTATTTCAAGATTATTCAGTATGGCAAGGCGGCTGCGCCCGATGCTCAAATCGAGCAGCTAATGCTGGCGACAGTTGATAAGCTGCGGCAGATTGTCGCCCTCAATCGGCAGGGTAAAGATGCTGATGCAGCTTGGCTGGAAGAACGGGTTAATCCCCTATTTGCTCAACTCCGCGACAGGTTGGGTGAGTTCAATCCTGAAGATGAAGCTAATATGTTGGCTTCAGAATCGGGTGAAGATATTCTCGGCTTCATGTTTGAAACAGAAGTCGAACGATCGCTAACTCAACTAGAAGAGGCTGGCGATGGTGATAGTTCCACTAGTCTCTTTGATGAACTAATCGTGACTGGTGAGGAATTGGGTGGTCTAGCCGAAATGCTAGAATTGCCTGCATTAGCGACCTTATGTCAGTCTGTTCAGCAACATTTGACGGCCCAACCCCATCGAGTTCGGGAAATTGCGGCTCTGGCAATCGCCGGATGGCGACGCACCCAAGCACTGGTAATGATCGGTCAAATTGGCAATCTCCCCGAAGAAATCGAACTCCCAGGTTCGGGGATTATCAGTATCAAGGAATCTCAAGATCTGCCTGAAACCTATCAAGCTGACCCAGAAATTTTCAATTTTAATGAGGCTGAGACACTTCCTGGCTGGGGCGATGAGGTCAACATCAACGAAGTGGCTGTCGTCGCCATCAGTGAAGCTGATACTGTGCCTGAATGGAGTAATATTAATCTCGATGCGATCGATCCCAATCAGATCCGTGAATTAGTCGATCTCCAAGACTTTACAATCGATCCACCCCTGACGATTGCTGATTTAGGTGGCGCAGAATTGGACGATTCAGTTCAGTTTGGGGCAAATTCAGATGTTCATGATTTGAGCACCTTGGCAGATCCCTTTGCCGAATTCACCAGTTCATTTCCACCAGCTTTCTCAACAATTACTGCCAGTGACGAGCTAGAAGAACTAGTCCGATTAGAAGAATTAGATACCAGAGAACACGGGGTAGAATCAATCAGTCAAGATTCTGTAGCTGTTGAAGAGCAACCAGAGATCGTTGATGCGTTTGAAATGCTAGATCTCAGTGGCGATCTTTCCTTTGATGCCGATATTCCCGAACTGTTCTCTGAGCTATCCGGCTTCCTCTCGGATGTGTCACCGCGAGATATCTCCTCGGCAGTTTTCAATGTTCCGCCCAAACCAAAGGTCGATTATCTCGCTCAAGAAGCCGCAGATCTATTCAGTGCCCTCGATGCAGCTCCAGAAGTAATTGACGAGTCACATCATCACAATTCCGACAATACGGGTGCGGCTAGCTCCAGTTCTACCGTCCAAGTTGTCGAGCAAACAATTCGCGTTGCGACCAAGCAACTAGAAGAAATTGGCGACTTATTTGGCGAACTGACGATCGATCGCAATGGTCTCAATCTCCATCTCCAGGGGCTGCGCCAACTAGTGATCAATCTCCAGCTCAAAGTCAAACAGCTAGAGCAATCCAACTTCAATCTCAGTGAAGCCTACGATGCCTCTGTAGTTGACAAGCAAGATCCCACCGCTCAAGTCCAGAACAATCCTAGCCTATCGAGCGAGTTTACCAGCGAACTGGATTTATTGGAATTCGATCGATATAGCGAACTTCACATCCTGTCTCAAGAAGTGATGGATACGATCGTCCAAATCGAAGAACTGACTACAGATTTGGATCTCCAGCTCAATGATGCCGAGCGCACAAATCGCGACCTCAATCGCACCGCCAAGCAGCTCCAAACGGGCTTGACTCAAGTGCGGATGCGTCCAGTCTCCGAACTGTTCAATCGCTTCCCTAGAGCCATTCGGAACCTGTCAATCGAACACTCCAAACCGATCGATCTCCAGCTCAAAGGTGGTACTACTCTGATCGAGCGCAGCATTCTCGAAGCTCTCAACGATCCGCTGATGCACCTCGTCCGCAACGCCTTCGATCACGGCATTGAACCCAGTACTACCCGTCTCGCCAATGGCAAATCCGCCACAGGTAAGATCGAAATCAGTGCCACCTATCGGGGCAACCAAACCGTGATCACGATCAAAGATGATGGTGGTGGCATCGATCTCGACAAAATCCGTGCCAAAGTCAAAAAAATGGGCATGGACGATAAAGAGATCGCCAACTTCAAAGACAGCGAATTAATCGATCTCATCTTTGAACCAGGCTTCAGTACCGCTGCCAAAGTCACCGACCTCTCTGGACGCGGTGTCGGGATGGACGTAGTACGAACAAATATTCGCGCTCTCCGTGGTGACATCTCCGTCGATACCAAACTCGGTAAAGGCAGTACCTTTACGATCACCGTTCCGTTCACCCTCTCTGTTGTCCGCGTCCTCCTCGTCGAAGTCAACGGTTTATGGCTGGCAGTTTCTAGCAACATTGTCGAAGAAATTATCCTGCTCAACCCTGAAAATATCATCAGCACCGCTGGACAAAAAATGCTTCAGTGGGACGACTTTACCGTCCGGTTGATTCAACCAGATCAATACCTGCACCTGCCTGAGTTCACCACCCAGCTAGCTACTGCCAGTATCCCAACAATCGATCGTCCAACCGTCCTGATGATCGACCAAGGACAAGATATTGTTGCCCTCCAAATCGACAAATTCTGGGGTGAGCAAGAAGTCACCATTCGCCAACCTCTCGGCAATCTCAAAATGCCTCCAGGTTTTACTGGCTGTACGATTCTCGGCGATGGTCGGATCGTCCCGCTCTTGGATGCGATCGAATTTATTCGCTGGGTGGACGGTGATGTTGCTACTGCCAAGTCAGCTACTCCCACCCTTAACTTCCTCGACGAAGCAAAAACAACGCCCACGATCGTCCAAAAGTCTCGAATCCTCGTCGTTGATGACTCGATCAACGTCCGTCGCTTTGTCGCTCTCACCCTCGAAAAAGCTGGCTACCTCGTTGAACAAGCCAAAGATGGTCAAGAAGCTGTCGAAAAGCTCCAATCCGGTATTCAAGTCCAAGCAGTCGTCTGCGATGTCGAAATGCCCCGCATGGATGGCTACGGCTTCCTAGCAACTGTCAAAGGGTTGGCTCCATTCAAGCACATCCCCGTCTTGATGCTTACCTCTCGCAGTGGCGACAAGCACCGCAAAATTGCCATGAATCTTGGTGCCAGCGGCTACTTCTCCAAACCATTTAAGGAACAAGAGTTGCTTGCTACGCTGACGCAGTTTGTGAATTAGTGGATCGTGAATAGTGAATAGTGGATCGTGAATAAAGAAACCTAACTTCTATTTGAAGTTAGGTTTCTTTGTTTAGGAATTATCTCACGGTAGATTGGGTTTCATTCTTCAACCCAACCTACAAATCTGATGTCTAGTAAATTGCGATCCACGATCCACTATTCACCATTCACTCATTTCAAAATTGCATACCGCAGATCTACTTGACTCAAATCCACATCAACCAGCGAAACATAACTCAGATCCGTGTTCTCAAAAATTGCATTATTCAACATCACTCACC
>JANNBD010000115.1:0-6870 GCA_031385105.1 Chamaesiphon sp. OTE_78_metabat_374 | reverse complement strand
GTATAGGCTTTCAAACTATATAATTGTCTAGGTTCAAGATGAGAGTAGTTGGCTCTAGGAGCGACTCTCGTCACTTCCGCTTCGCTGTTTCTCTTCACCGCTTTACTAGTATCTCCCATCCGCTCGGCTTTGTCAACCCCTGGATTGGATTTCTTTTCGCTTCTCTGTGAACTGAGGCGGTGAGCCGATCGAATCTCAAAGGAAATCAGCTAGGCAGATGTCTTTTTCTAATAGGCAAGCGTGACCACTGGTAGGCAGCAACAGGGTTTTGGAGTTGGAAAAGAGCTGGCTGAGGATACTTACTTCTAAAGATGAGGGTAATAGTCGATCGAGTCCGCCAGCAATCAGAAGTGTGGGAATGTCAATCAGTTTAGGGATAATTGCATCTAGCGGAAACTGCCGTAGTAAGTTGAGTCGCCAAGCTGCAGTTTGGGGATGGACAGAAAGTATTGCATCGATCAGGCTTTGACGTTCGGCGGGAGCAACTCGATCATCATCGATCAGGAAACCGACTAGGATCATTGCGGAGATAGAATATAGTAAATCTGGCATTAAGCCAGATAGCGCGCTACCAGCCGCCAATAAAGGCTGTCTGGCAAAAGAGGATGCAGGATTGATCAGAACTAGCTGATTAATTTTAGTTCCAAGCTGTTCAGCGACTTGCATGGCAAAACAAGCTCCAAAAGACTCGCCGCAGAAATATAATGCCTGCCCCTGTGCCAATTCTGAGAGAATCAGTGAGACGGCGCGCTCAACTAGACCAGACCAACCAGTCAGATCATTGGTAGAGATCGATAAACAACGAACATCAAATCGATCGATTAAACCAGCTAACTGTCTGTCGAACAGTTGACCTGTTCCATCCATGCCGGGAAAAAGCACCAATAAAGGTAAATGGGGCTGAGTTAGACGGGATGGTAGGAAGCTGACAGAAGGTCGAGGCATAGGGAATGGTGCTAGCAGGGAATGACTAGAATATTGACAGACTGATTTAACTTGTCTGTGTTTCTTGGTGCTGATAGAGACAATAATATCGTCCTTTTAATGCCATTAGCTGCTTGCGATCACTGACTTCGGTGACTAAACCGCGATCCATCATCAGAATAATATCGGCGTTGCGAATGTTAGTCAGTCAGTGGATGATAAAAAGTACTGTTTTCCCCTCAAAAGCCACAGCAATGTTTTTACATAAGTAGGTGGACACAAATATTTGTTAGATAGAAATTGCGTAAAACCTAGATGGTGGGCAGTGCCCACCCTACGGGGTATTTTATATTTAATTATGCCTATCTACTTACTTGATTTTCTGAGTCATAGTCCAAAGCCCCTAAGGGGTTCAGTTGTGAGAACTTATGCAACTATCAACTCCTTTAACTGTACTTGCAGCCACTGTTGATAGAGTTCGTCAGCCAGTCGCTTTCGCATGGCTGAATCTAACTGGGCGGGGAGATATTGTTCCAGCCTGATCACGACAAAGCGATCGCCAATTTGAATCGGGGTGGCTAGTTGTCCCGATTTCAGTGAGACTAATCGCTGGGCTAGAGTTGGATGGGGAAGAGAAAGTTCTTGTGGTCCGATTAGTCCACCTGTCTGAGTTTCTTGTCCGCCAGAATATTGTGGTGCTAACTCGGCAAAAGTTGCTTCACCATCTTGGATCCGAAAGAACAATTCTTGGGCTAAGTGGAAATTATTTACTTGTAAGATTGAGTATATGACTCGATCGAGCTGACTTTTGCGCTGAAGGAAATAAGAATCAACTTTGTGATCGAATGTGACTTGCTTAAATCGATCGAGCTTGATTGTTCTGAGGACGAGATCTTCAAATTGAACCAAACTGCAATGATTTCGTTCTAGCCATTCCGCGCGACCTTGATCAGAGGTGATTTGGTACTGATGATAAAAAGCTTTATATGCGCTGAAAATTTCTTCTGGGCTGCACTCAACTGTTGCTAATGCTGCATCGATAATTAGCTCTTTTTGTAACTGTGGTAATAACCAATGTCGCTGCAATAATCCAATCACTTCTTCCCCAGACATTGCACTGTGGACTAATCGTTGTAGCGGAGTATCTAGTTTTCGGTCATTACAATTCTCCGCTGGAGATGCTTTTGCTAAAGCAGAGGCTACGCCAACATGAACGGCTGCCTCAATTCTGGGGTCTGAGGAATTGACAGTTATGTCCATAGTGATAGTTGCAGTGAGAGAGCTAGATGGACAGACGATAACCATCTAGCTAAGTTTCAGATTATCTTACGATATTTTGACATTCATCTTGACAACTAGATCGTTAAAATCTTTATCACCGCCGCCGAACTGATCTTCTACTGCAAAAGTATTAGAACCTGTTAGTTTGAAGTGGTCAAACTGATCAGGATTGGCACCGAGATAGTTGAAGTAAGCGTGAATCTTGGTACCGTCACCAATATTAGTAGGATTATTGCTAACAAATTCAGCCAATGAACCTTGCGCTACGACTACAGGTGCGTAGATGCTCCCTCCAGTAATATCTTGGTTAAGCTTACTATCATTCTTACCTGCTAATAACAAAGCACTCTTAACTGCTTCTAATGCATAGTTAGCAGCTCCAGGCGCAATGGTATCACCATTAGCCAGTCTGATTGTCCCGATCGCATCTTGGACAACGTAGAAACCAACATTGTTGGTGTAAGCAGCATTACCATTGGTTGTGACATCGGCTTTGAGTGTCCCGGCATAATCGGTGAGATCGATCGTCCGGTGGGTTGCGCTTTGACCCTTAGTACCAGGTGTACCAGTTGGTGGCGCAGGCAAGATTGCCGGAGCAACAACGTTAAGGGTGAAATTTTTGGTGGCATCGGGGGTGACGGTGCCGACAGTGGCATCATCAACATTAACAGTTACGCCAAAGCTGGGTTTGGTTGCCGCGTTGAGGACTGTACCAGCCTTGAGGAAAAGCGAAGTACCAGTAATCTGAAAACTAGCAGCATCCGCACCAGCGAGACTGAAGACGTTTGTACCTAAGCCATCATCGATTGCGCTCAAGTCAGCAACTTTAACCGCAGTAGCAGTACTAGTACTGCTTCCGATACTTCCAGGAGCATTGGTAAAGTTAATTCCGGTTGGAGCTAAATTCGTACCAGTAGAAGGACCACCAATAATTGTACTGGCACCACCGATACCACCATTTAATGCAGGAGTAGCACTGTCACCGATTTTATCCTGAGCACTACCAGTTCCTGTAGTGAGATCGATTTCAATCCGATCGCCTACTCCAGCAGAGCCGCTAGTAAATCCAGTCAATTTGGTACCTTCAAAGCTAAGTCCAGTGACTCCGCTGAAACCAAGATTAGTGGTACCGACTTTGGTGGCAGTTGCCGGGGCTGCAACTGGGATTGACCAGAGTTCATCAAAGCCAGTGCCAGTTGCCGATGTTGCTAAAAACCGACTTCTAGCAGCATCGTAGACTAAATCACCACTACTGAAAAAACCTGCGGGTAGATCGCCAGCTACGGTAGCGACATTGATCGTATAAAGTTTGCTGTTGAGACCGATTGCGTAAAGCTTGTCGGCGGCAAACTCTAGTGCGTTTAAATTACTGCTGAGGGCAGCATTTGCTGAATCTTTGACTGAACCTATCAGCGTAACTTGGTCTGCTGTCGCACGACCTGGATCGATCGCGTATAGAGTATCTTGACCTGAGCTATTTGGGCCAATTCCATAAAGCTTATTATTGGCGGCCAAGGCAACATCAAACAACCGCGTGTTGGCAGTCGTGCGCGAGCTGGCTAATGGATACAGCTCACTATTAGGCCCAACTGTACCTACATCAGTTTGACTGGTACCGTCACCATTATCCCTGGCTATTAGTGGCGTGACGATCGAGGTTGCTTTACCCGCATCACTCATTACGAGGGTATAGTTCCCCGCACCTGAGCCAACAACCTGAACTTTGTAGTTGATGCCCGGAAAAGAAGTCGCAGTGACTACCCTGGCTGTTGTGCCTGCAAAGCTATTTTGGGTAAGAACTGCTCCTGTCGCAGCATTGACAACTTGAATAGCACCTGCCGCTGCGCCTAGTGTTGCATCAGGGGTAACGGTGATCTCAACCTGATTGAAGCTAGGCAAACCAGCGACGTTGTATTCATCAAAGAAAACACCTAAAAATGGATTATCTGCATTTGCAATGGTGGGATCTGTACTGGCAATCGCACCATTAATTGGGGTACCGAGGGTAATGTCTGCCATATTTTTAGAGATGGTGATAGCGCACTAATTAAATTTTGAAGCAAAGCATAACTTCATTCTGTCGATAGGTTAGCACAGATGTTGAGATGGTTAAGATGACTATCTTTCGGCAGTATAAATGTCAATCACTATAAATCACCCAACTTGCACTCGATCGAGGTACTAGTCATCAGCATCGCTTAACCGAGCGCAAATTGGGATAGAGATCGTTCGGTGATGCTCTGACCTAATTTAATGTCTGCTATAGTTCTGGGGGAAATAGTTGTTTGGAAATATTTATTGACTCAGCGACTGCTTGGAAAAGTGAACTTAGGAATAGAAGGTAATTTCACCTGTAATTAAGATAGCGCGCACACCCAAAAAGAAGCAGGGACAATTAATTGTCCCTGCTTCTTTTTGATCATCTACTAATTGATCGAGACAACAGCTTTTAGACTGTTTTAATGTTCATACTGACAACGAGATCGTTGAAATCGCGATCGCCACCGCCGTACATATCTTCTACTCCAAAGTTGTTGTTACCTAAGAGTTTGAAGTGATCGACTCCATCGGAGTTGGCACCGATAAAGTTAAAGTAAGCGTGAATATCATTTGCACCACCGCCATTGGTTGGATTGTTGCTGACAAAATCAGTTAGGGAACCTTGAGCAACAACTACAGGTGCATAGATTCGTCCACCAGTGATATCCTGACCGAGTTTACTATCGACTTTATCTAGTTGTAATGAATTAGTTAGAGCATTTTTAATTGCTTCAACAGCATAGTTAGCATCACCTGGTTTGAGTGAGGTGCCATCTGCAAGCTTGATAGTGCCAAGTGTGTCTTCAACGAGGTAGAAACCAATATTATTGGTATAGGCTGCTTCACCTTGGGTGGTGACATCAGCTTTGAGTGTGATGCCAGCATAGTCACTGAGATCGATGGTGTGTCCCTGCGCTAAATTTTGGAACTTGCTGCCGATTGCGTCGTCTAATTGAACAACATCTAATACGGTTGGTAGCGCAGTTAGAACTGGAGGTGTAACTAAGACTGGTGTTGATTCTACAACGGAAGGTGTTGCACTATCAGCAATAGGTAAAAGATCGGTAATACCCAACACACCGATATCATCGACTTCTAAAATTGCAGTATCTAGGGTAGTAGTATCTAGATCTGTAGTTTCAGGATTGATCGCAACAGTGACAACTGGAACTGGAGTAGCTTCAACAACTTCGTTGTCATTGCCAGTCACTAAGTTTGCAATAGAATTGGGATCGAGAACACTACTATCAGTACTGACAATTGGAGCTGAAGCGATGTCAGCAACTGTAGGCTCGGTGCTAGTTAATACATCGACATTGGTTGGAACTAAGTTGATTTCTTCCATGATGTTAAAATTTTCGTTTACTCGTTGATTGATTCTCTATATCAACAATCTAGCATCTGATTTTTGGGAATGCACACCGCTAAATGTATGAGAAAATATCTAAAAAATCAGATTAGTTTACGCTAAAAAAGCAGGGAAAATAGCTTACTTCTCTCTGCTTTTTTCAATGTGTAGCTTTTAATAAATTCTAAGCTGCTTTAATCCTCATGTTGACAACGAGGTCGTTGAAATCCCGATCGCCACCACCGTACATATCCTCAACACCAAAGGTATTATTCCCTAAGAACTTGAAGTGATCGACTCCATCGGAATTAGCACCGATATAGTTAAAGTAAGCATGAATCGCGCTACTGTCGCCGCCATTAGTTGGATTTTTATTCAGGAAGTCAGTTAAGGAACCTTGCGCGACAACTACAGGGGCATAGATCAGACCACCCGTCATGTTTTGACCGACTTTAGTATCAATTTGAGCTGCTTGTAATGAATTTGTTAAAGCATTTTTAATTGCTTCAACGGCATAGTTAGCATCGTTGGGTTTGAGTGTACTCCCATCAGCAAGTTTAATTGTGCCGATCGAATCTTCAACGATGTAGAAACCGATATTATTGGTGTAGGCTGCGTCACTTTTGGTCGTGATATCGGCGGTGAGCGTCGTACCTGCGTAGTCACTGAGATCGATCGTGTTGGATTGAGCTAATCCTTGGGACTTGCTACCAATTGCGTTAGTAGGTGTAGGATTGAGGCTAACAACATCTAGTACTAGCCCATCATTACCAGCTCCAGGAATTGTGGCGGCTCCACCAATTCCAAAGGTTTGAGTGCCTGTAATTGCTCGATCGAATATACCTTTGCCGCTGGTAAGGTCGAGTTTAATCCGAGTAGCACCAGTTCCATCTGGCTTAATATTGGCAGTATAGCCATACAGTTGACCATTTTCGACTACCAGTCCATAGACATCTGTAAAACCAGTCATGCCGATTTTAGTCGCACCTGCGGGATTAGCAAAGGGAATTTGCCACAGTGCATCACTGGAAGTATTTGTAGCGTCTAGAGAGGTAGCTAGGAATCTCTGACCAGTAGCATCATAGCTAAGATCACCGCCAATTAGGAAAGCTTGCGGCAGAGTAGCTACGGTAGTTGCAACATTGGTATTGACATCAATCTGATACAGTTTGGCTCCCTCTACTGCGTAGCCGAGTCCATAGAGTTGGTTATCACTGGCGAACTCAAGTGCTTGAATACTGCTGCTGAGGCTAATTCCTTGAGCATCTCGAATTTCA
>JANNBD010000113.1:0-12163 GCA_031385105.1 Chamaesiphon sp. OTE_78_metabat_374 | reverse complement strand
GGTGGTGGCGAACAGAAGAGCGAAGTTGACGCTTACATCTCCATCGATCTCCGAGTTGTCGATACCACCACTGGAGAAGTAGCATACTCCCGCACCATCGAAGGACGTGCAACTGATAAAGCAGAAGCAAAAAGTAGCGGTATCAGCATCATGGGTTTCCAAACTGGCAGTAATTCGGCTGAAGAGAAGAAAGCTCCTGTTGGTAAAGCTTTACGGGCGGCACTGATTGAAACTACGGAATATCTCTCCTGCGTTATGTATAAAAAAGATGCTTGTGTTAATACTTATCAGGCAAAAGATACGAAGCGTCGCCAGGGAACTCAAGATGTTCTTAAATTAGATTAGATTGATTGCTTTTGACCAATTAAATCAACTAAGAAATAACTGGGCGTATTGAATATACCCGATCGATAGCAGTGAGTAATTAAACGGTATTTACGATCAAAAATTATAAATACCGTTTAATGATCCACTAGCTTACTCATCTAATCTTGGACTAAACTTCGCTACCAAACATGACTTTTAGTACAGAATTTGAACTACTACTACGGGCGCGATCGCCTTTAATTTTGTTTTGTATTGTTCTTTATCTCAACATTTGTTAGATATTGAGATAAAATAGAATGAGATCGGTTGTTTTTGAGGTCTGTCTAGCTATGAGCATCAATTCACCAACATCATCACCCCCCCATATCTTGCGTTACAGCCCAGAAGAATTTGCGGAAAAAGGTACTAAAATTTATAGTCAAATTATTCTGCCCAGACTCAGCAGCGAAGCTGATGGTAAGATTGTGGCGATCGACATTGAAACAGGTGAATTTGAACTAGCCGATACTACGCTCGCGGCTGCGGCAAAAATGTTCGAGCGATCGCCAGCAGCACAGTTATGGTTTGAACGAGTTGGATCAGAAAGTGTTCACCGATTCAACTCTGTGTATCCAGCTTAACAAGTATGATGTTTGGACGAGTAAATCAACGGCGAGAAGCGATTCTCAAGTTGGTCATTATCGGTGATGGAAATAGCAAGATTGCTGTTGATGCCGTTATTGATACCGGATTCAATGGCGATCTAATTTTACCGATTGAGATTGTCTCTGAGCTAGGACTTGTTCCACAGGGCTATCAGAAAGCTACATTAGGTGATGGTACTATTTCTCAGTTTCGTGTTTACGCGGCAACGGCACTCTGGGATGGAGAGCGAAGGATAGTTGAAGTTAATTCCGCTACTACTGGAATTCTAATTGGAATGGGATTATTAGAAGGATATAAGCTAGAAATAAATGCTACTCCGAATGGAGATGTTAGTATTATCAAGTTACCTTAAAGATATTGATTGTTTTTCGCATTGATTTATATTTGCAGTAATTTATGTGATTAGTTTTTTTAGCTCATTTGGTAATTTAGTTGGTTCGTAAAATTTTGCAGAGTCTCGTTGTGTACGGTTTAAATACTTGCAGCTTGATAGATCAGCATTGAAAAAATTGGCACCTTCAATATTGGTATTCATAAAACTGGCATTACTGAAATCAGCATGATTGAAACCAGCTTTATTGAGATTAGTACTATTGAGATTAGCTTTTCTAAAGTCAACGTTGTTGAAAGTAGCGTTGCTGAGATTAGCACTAGAAAGCATAGCATTACAGAGATTGACATCATTGAAATTTGCAGCACTGAGGTCAGTACTAGTAAGGCAAGCATGACTGAGAACAACCTTATATAATTGAGCTTTTTGGAGATTTGCATCACAAAAATGAACATAATTGAAATCCATATTTCTTAGATCTATCCCTACTAGATTAACTTTCCTTAAATTGATGAATTTCATTTGTGGATTATGAACATTCTGTTCCCTTCTCCCTATTACAGCAAGTGCAGCTTGAATATCTATACTTACTGGATCAGTATTATCGAATGGACGCTTTTCTCTGATAAAAGCACTTAAAATATCCATGACTGTCCAGTGGTATTCATTAGGAGAATCGATCGCGATTTGCCCTAGTGTGTAAATTCCGCCAAGTCGAATCTCGATAGTTTTATCATTACCTAAGTGCTCGATCGCCTTGCTAAATCTTTCAGTAACTTGTTTTTCTTCAGCAACTTTGAGATTCTTTTGCCCAATTCCTAGATTTTCTTCACCAATCTTTAAGTTACAGTATCCAACATATGCTGTAATGCTTAAAATTGTTCCGCTGAATACTTGAACTAATGGTAGATAGATCCCATTTTGAATAATGGAAGCATCCTTCTCAAATACTAATACTTCTTTTAGTAGTGTCAATCTTTCTTCTGCTTTGAATTGTTTATTGCCAGATGAAGATTGAGCAATCTCAGTCTTGAAGCCTATGATTTTATCTCGGAAAGAATCGACATTATACTGCTGAACGTTCCAAAAGATAACGCAAATCACAAATGGTAATAATATTGCCAATATAACCAGGGGTTTGATAACACCAACACCCCACAATCTATAGATCTGTTTTTCCATTATTGTTAGTGATTCAATTATGATAGATTTGATGACACAAATAGTATATTACTGTAACACAGGTTTGGCAGATGTTTACCTGGGAGCTACTTGTGAATACCAAAGTTAGATCATCACGACATGATCCTCTACAATAAAGTCATAGTCAGATCGTGTAAAATCATGGTAGTCCAGCGATCCCAAATTCAAGTAAATCCCCCGTCTTCCCGTCACCATTCTATCGATCAACTAATCTTAGATATTACCAAGAGATTGGTCAAGGAATTTCAGCCAGAAAATATTTTCTTGTTTGGCTCACATGTTTGGGGCACTCCAACTGCCGATAGTGATTTGGACTTGCTGGTAATTGTATCTACTAGTGATATCTCTTCGGCCACAAGAGCTTCGATCGCTTATCGGTGTTTGAGAGATATTCCCTATTCCTTAGATATTTTAGTTAAAACTCGTCAGGAAGTCGAAAAATTCTCGCAAATTCCAGCATCACTAGAACATCAAATATTATCTAATGGAGAATGTTTGTATAAACAAAGATAAACTAACGATAGTCGATCGAGCGGTTAATGATAGTTTGTATTAAGCTATAGGAGAGATTAAGACAGTAGTGGGAAATCCTTCCCCACAGCACTTTGCTACCGAATATGACCTTTAGTACAGAATTTGAATTATTATTGCGGGCGCGATCGCCATTGATCTATATTCCCACTAGCGAAGAAGAACGAGTGGAAGGATCGATCGCCAAGGTTGCCCAGCAGCAAGGCAATCGACCAATTTATATCTGGGATTTTGTCGATGGCTATCAGGGTAATCCCAATGATCTAGGCTATGGCAAACGCAATCCGCTTCAAGCACTAGAATTTGTCGATAAACTTAGTCCTGATGTTTCGGGGATATTTATCCTGCGGGACTATCATCGCTTTCTCGAAGATGTATCTGTCGCGCGAAAACTCAGGAATCTTGCCCGTAAGCTCAAATCTGAACCCAAAAATATTGTCATTCTCTCGCCCCAGATTACCATTCCCAACGATCTGAGTGAAGCGATCGTGCTACTAGAATTCCCACTCCCGACAGCTACCGAAATCAAAGTTGAGATTGATCGATTGATCAATGCTACGGGCAACCAGCTCAGTAAACAGCAGTTAGATGATTTAGTCCGCGCCTGTCAGGGACTGTCACTAGACAGAATTCGGCGGGTATTGGCACGCGCGATCGCCACCCACGGCGAAATCCGTCCTGATGATGTAGAATTGGTACTCGCCGAAAAACGCCAAACCATTCGCCAAACCCAAATCCTCGATTTCTACCCCGCTAAGGAACAAATTACTGATATCGGTGGTTTAGATAATCTCAAAGACTGGTTGCTGCGCCGTGGCGGTTCCTTCTCTGACCGCGCTCGTCAATATGGCCTCCCCTATCCCAGAGGGCTACTCCTGGTCGGAATTCAGGGCACTGGGAAATCCCTCACTGCCAAAGCGATTTCTCATCACTGGTATTTGCCCCTATTAAGGTTGGATGTCGGGCGGTTATTTGGTGGCTTAGTGGGTGAATCAGAATCGCGCACTAGACAGATGATTCAACTCGCGGAGGCTCTCTCTCCCTGCGTGCTGTGGATTGATGAAATCGATAAAGCGTTTGCAGGTATCGACGGTAAAGGAGACGCAGGGACATCAAGTCGGGTATTTGGGACATTTATTACCTGGCTAACTGAAAAAACCTCCCCTGTGTTCGTCGTCGCAACGGCAAATAATATTGATTCGCTCCCTGCCGAAATGCTCCGCAAAGGCAGATTCGACGAGATTTTCTTTGTTGGTTTGCCCACTAGAGCAGAACGTCGGGCGATCTTCAACGTCCATCTCACTAAACTTCGTCCCCATAACCTCGCCTGCTACGATCTTGATCGATTAGCATATGAAACTCCCGACTTTTCAGGTGCAGAAATCGAGCAAACGTTAATTGAAGCAATGCACATTGGCTTCAGTCAAAATCGTGATTTCACCACTGATGATATTCTAGAGTCAGCGAGTCAAATGATTCCCCTCGCAGTCACAGCTCAAGCCCAAATTCAATTTCTCCAAGACTGGGCAAATTCCGGCAAAGCCAGATTAGCCTCTCGGCAAAGTCCACTAGGCATTAAAGATTAGGAATTAGCGATTAGGCTTTAGATCTAAACTGCCATTCACTATCCACTATCCACTATCCACTATCCACTAATTCATGAACGGCGCACTAAAATCTGTCCAATTACTCATCGGTATCTTGACTGGATTAGTCGGGTTGGCGGCTATTTTCGGTGGAGTTGGTTACTATTTCTTCATCACTCAGATGAGTACTCACCCACCAAAGCCAATATTTGCCGAGGAACGTGGGGGCGTAAAACCAATTGCCACTAAAACAAAAACAAAAACAAAAGCAAAAACACCTGTAGCCGCTAGCCCCAGTCCAGCCCCAGCAGCAAAAGATCCTCTAAATCCCAATGCACCTGACAAGCTACCACCTGGATCCTACGATGCAAAAGTCATTTGGAAAGATGGGCTGTCACTGAAGAAAGATCCTGAACTCGGTGCTGCAAAAGTTGGCGGAGTTGCCTTCAATGCCAAGGTGGCAATCGTCAAAACCAGCGACGATAAGCAATGGGTATTGATTCAATCTGAAACAGACAATCTCCAAGGCTGGGTTCGGGCTGGCAATATCGACAAGGCAGCAGCGGCAGCTAATCAAGCGCAGGATAATCCGCCAGTGAAGCCGAAAGCGAAGCCATAGCAGGGGAGATGGGAGATGGGGAGACTAGGGAACTGGGAGACTGTAACTTCGTTCAGCAAAATTACTATTCACCATCCACTATTTACCATTCACCATTCACCATTCACCATTCCACATCGAGAAACGCTAGAATCGAAACAACCCTACTGCTATAAATCGTATGCTCTTAAACGAACTGACACCTATTTTCAAGGAATTAGCAAAAGAACCAGTTGCTTTTTGCAGTGGTTTCATTGCTGGCGCACTCCGACTAAATC
Organism: Chamaesiphon sp. OTE_78_metabat_374; assembly: GCA_031385105.1. Classification (GTDB taxonomy): domain Bacteria; phylum Cyanobacteriota; class Cyanobacteriia; order Cyanobacteriales; family Chamaesiphonaceae; genus Chamaesiphon. The sequence continues at coordinate 6,664 of JANNBD010000113.1, read as the reverse complement.
TGACCGACGATCCTGTCAAATCATGGTTAGAGAAACAAGCTGGATTTACTGCTACTAGCAACCCCAACGAATCTAGTGATAAACAGAAACCTAAATCGATCGATATTGATTAGATTGATGCTCGGAAACTTCTAATTTGGCAGTTGAAGTTTACAAGCACTCAAAATTCGGCGATCATTATCGCTAATTTTACCGAGCGGCTGATAGGTTGGTTCGCCCATCACTGGCAGCTTACTGGCTGTCAAACCACGAGGGTTGAGGTTTAGACTGAAATTGTACTTCTGACGATCGAATGCATCAATTAAGGTTACATTTAACCGCGATCCCTGAAACTCTCCTTTAAAGCAATTAAACTCCGATCGAGGTAGATAAAAAGCCCCGACGGTTTTGTTGCCGATTCGCTCAAAAATAATATACTCTTTGCCGATCACTTCCGGTCGATCGGATTCACCATACAAGTATACTCCGTTAGTTGCGGGAGTTCCGCTCAGTTTTTTGGGAATATCTGCCAAAGCTGTAGTACCATTACCAACTATGGTCGCTAAAATTGTGACTGCTGCACTAATAAACCAGCGTTTTCCGCTGTTATGGATCGATCTCAATAATGTGGGAAATAGCATAAATACCAACCCTTTTCTAGAACAGCGTCTAATTACTATTATCGAACACTTGTTTTTAGCTCAAACAGCTCTATAATATTTTCTTTAGAGTTGGAGTAAATTGAACAGAAGGGTGCTGGATCAAAGCGGGAAGTGTGGGGAGTGTGGAAAGACTAGCAGCACCCAAAGCCCAAAGCCTAATTAACCTGTCTGCGTTGTAAAATAATTGGATGATTGCCCACGACTGGACTACGGGCAATCAATAGACCCTGACCATCTTGAATTTCTAGCTTGCCAAAATGATTTGCTTTGGCTTGGAGCCATATTTGATCCGTGACTCGATTCTGCCTGTCATCACTGATTTGATACCAACTAGAGTGAAACTGAACGATCAATAAATTGCGAACAGTATCGACATTCAGGGTTTGAATAAGATCATCCGAGTATTGGCTGGTAAGATCGCTTAATTGACTCTGAATTGCCTCGATAAAAGTCTGTTCAGGACTCCCATTCAATTTACTTACCCCAGCATTAGCCGGACGAGGCAAAACTGCTACAGGTTGATTTGCAGCAGTGGGATCGACTCTAGGGGAGAACAAGCCATCAATGATCCAGATGCTGACAGTTACCAATAGCACTACGACAGCAATGAGGATCGGTTGTGAAATCTGACGGAGGGAGGTTGGTAGGAACCGACGAAACTGCTGTGATACAGTAGTCCAAAGACCAATAGCTCGATCACTCTGACTAGGTTTAACAGCACTGGAATCGGCACCGCTACCAGATGAGAAATTGCGGCTGGGGATATTATCATCCCAGACATTTTCATTTTGAGGCGCGGGCGTGGGGATAGTCGGTGTCGAAGTTTTACTACGACGCACTTCCTGAATATTGCTATTTTTAACTGTCGCGGCGGGTAATGCCTCATCCCACTCTTCGAGGTCTGGAGTCGTATTTACAGGCAGTGGTACGACTACTGGTACAATCGGTTGAGCATAAACAATGGTGTTGTTTTCATCAGCCAACGTTTCGGCATCATCCCAATTGGTTTCTTCATCATCATCAAATCTATTCGCACTCAGAAACTCTCTGTCGTCAATGTCAGTCTGGGATCGAGTACTGTCATAGCGTGAATTTCCATCAGAGACTGCTGGCTGCTCTGGCTGCTTTTGCCCAAACCGCCCGAACAATCCTTGCATCAGTTTACCTGTCCTCGATCGGGGTGCCATTGCAGTAGGAATAGTTTCTTTCCTTTCTAATTTATCATCTTTATCAGGTCAGCCCATTACAAATCATCAAAACTTATGAGTACTAACCGTCGTCAATTTTTAATTGGAGCTGGCTTGACTGGCTTAGGAGTCGCTGGGGTGGGCAAATTACTCATCGACGGTTTCGATTCTGCTAATCAAGTTGCTGCAATTGCAATTCCTAAATCTAAGTTAATACAGCGATTTGCAGTGCTTGCAGATACAGGTACGGGTAGTGCCAAGCAATATGCAGTTGCCCGTGCGCTAGCTCAGTACCATGAGCAAAATCCGTTTGATACGATCCTCTTAGCTGGCGATAATATCTATACCAATGGTGAGTTTACCAAGATTAAACCAGTTTTTACTCTCCCCTATCAGGATTTACTTCAACGCGGCGTAAAGTTTTATGCTTCCCTTGGCAATCATGACGTGCGGAGCATGAACGGCGATCTCCAAGTTGCCTATCCTGACTTTAATATGAAAGGTCAACGTTATTATATGCATGGCCAAGGGGATGTCCGCTTCTTTGTTCTGAATACTAACGATTTAATTAACGTAGAATCACCTGAAAGAGTGAAACAATTAAACTGGCTCGATCGAGCATTGGCAGCTAGTAAAGCTAAATGGAATATCGTCTATGGACATCACAACATTTATTCCGCTGGGGTGTATGAAGTCAATCAGGCGATGAGAACTGCTGTCACCCCGATCTTAAAAAAACATAATGTGCGGCTGTGGATCAATGGTCACGATCACAATTATCAACGATCGAATCCAATTGATGGTACCACTTATATGGTCTGTGGCGGTGGTGGTGCGGGTCTATATCCAGTCAAAGCGCAGAACTGGACAGCTTTCGCCCAGAGCATTCACAGCTTCGGCATTGTCGAAGTTTATCAAGACCAAATTCTGCTCACAGGCATCAGTAGTAAAGGCGAAATAATCGATCGAGGACTAGTTAATCTCGCATAGAACCTGTTTGCTAACATCAATATTAATCACTATATATTATGTATAGTGATTTTATCTTCAGTCATTTTTCCTATTAGCCTGACGGATCACAAAATAACTAATTGACAGTGAAAATACAGCAATAGCCATCGCGATTAAATCGTTACTATCTTTCTTTTCTAAATCCAAGATAATAATTTTTCTAGATACAGCAATCAGCGATGTAACCAATACCAACTCTACTTGAACAACGTGCTTCCGCAGGTAAGCAGTAATGTTTTCTAGAATCTCCAAAGCAATTAAAACATTTAGGAATAAGCCAAAGAGTTGAAATAGTTCGCGATTGAAGCTTTTTTCATCGTGCTGATTAATTGTCTCGATAAAAGTTATGCACAAAGAATACCCTAGATGAAATATAGCTATAAATGTAACTACTATCATCCCTGCGGATAGGATCTTAGACACCCAGCCTTCAATGGTTTCTAGGTTGTGTAGAAACTTCGCATCTTCAGCTATGATAGATTTTAAGTATTTTAAGATTCTAACAATTCGCATATTCTTGGATAGCTTAATTAATTAATAAGCAATCATTAAGTGTTAATTAATAGTTATGACAATTAATCATTGGATCGCAACTTATCTAGTCCACTGATAATCAATTCCAGTCCAAAATTGAAGTCAGCGATGCCATCATAATGTCCGTCGATGATGTGATATGTTAGGTGATTCATGTAAGGATATTCATTAGCGGGAATGTTTGGAATATAGTCCTGAGCTACCTTAGTATACTCTGTAGTCTTAATCGGGAAGTTTAGCTCCTGAAGCGTGAATCCATAAATGTGACTATCGATCGCATTCCAAGCTCGATCGACCATCTCAACCGAAAACCCCGCCTCGCAGAGACAGCCCAGGGTCGCATCTATATAGCGTAGCATCGCTGGTCCCACATTAATTCGTGACACGATCGGCATCGTTGCCCAGGGATGACGTAACAGCACATCATGGGCAGAATTTGCCCGCCGTCGCATCGCCGTCTGCCAATCAAGCCGGAGATCTGGCACCTCAATCTCGCCGATCACAATATCCACAATGCCATCGAGCAGATCGTCTTTGTTCGCTACATGATTGTACAGCGACATCGCCTGAACGCCCAGGGACTGGGCAATCTTCCGCATCGAGAGGGATTCAAATCCGCCCTTGTCAGCTATCTGAATCGCCGCGATTAAAATCCGTTCCCGACTCAACGGGATCTGGGGCGCGGTATCTGATGCGATCATCTTGACTATGTTACTTTTTTGACACTTTTATCTTGACAGACTTACACCATAAGTTATACTTACGGTGTAAGTCAAAACTGTGGAGACTAACAACATGAAAGCGATCGTTCAGACTGAATATGGTTCCCCAGATATGTTGAGCTTGCAAGAAGTCGATCGGCCCCTAGTCACAGCTAATGGCGTGCTGGTGAGAATTCGAGCCACATCCATCAATGCTGGTGACTGGCATCTGATGCGTGGCGATCCCTTCTTGAGCCGTCTGCTATTTGGAGGCATTCTCAAGCCGAAAATCCAGATCCTCGGCATGGATATCGCTGGATCTGTTGAAGAAGTCGGCAAAGATGTCACCCAGTTTCAGGTGGGCGATGAAGTGTTTGGCGATCTGGCAGAATGCGGTTTTGGAGCGTTTGCGGAGTACGTCTGTGTAACAGAAGCGGCATTGGTGCTCAAGCCGACAAATATCTCATTCGAGCAAGCTGCAACCGTTCCTGGTGCAGCTCTGGCTGCGCTTCAAGGGTTGCGGGACTGCGGACAAATTAAATCTGGTCAAAAGGTATTAATCAATGGTGCATCGGGCGGTGTAGGGTCATTTGCGGTGCAGATTGCTAAAGCATTGGGGGCGGAGGTGACGGCGGTATGCAGTACGAATAAGATGGCGATGATGAACGCCCTGGGGGCGGATCAGATTATCGACTATACCCAAACAGATGTGACGAAAGATGGGCAGCAGTATGACCTAATTATCGATGCAGCCGCCTATCGATCGGTATTTGACTATCAGCCAATATTAAAGCATGAGGGTACCTACGTCCTGATTGGTGGCTCGATCTCACGGCTGTTTCAGGTGCTGTTGTTCGGCTCAGTAATTTCGAGAATTATGGGGCGGAAATTGAAGTGTTTGACGGCGAAACCCAACCGATCGGATTTGGTTATTTTGAAGGATATGATCGAAGCTGAAAAAATCATCCCTTTTATAGATCGAACTTACAGTCTGAGTGAGGTGCCGGAGGCAATTCGTCAACTTGAACAACGACAGATACGAGGGAAGGTTTCTATTAGCGTCTAAATCCATCTGGATTTAGTGTTAGAAGCATTGTAAGTCTAGGCACAACATGCTTACGCGGGTTAGAAGTCTCTATTTGTAGATTGAAGATTTAGATAAGTGCTCTCGATCCATTTGAGCAAATATTGGACATAAATAGTTAACTAATAGTCTTCGATTTGTACTCTACTGTGACTAATAAAAAAGCACACTTTGAGTAAAATTAGGCAGCTCAACGATTGAAATCGAGAGAAACGACTAAATCAACTTAACATTTTGTTACAGGCAGTAACATTAATCAAAAATATTTTATACAATGAAAGCAATAAATTACACTGAGTGCAAATGGTCAATACCACTGAGCAACAGACAAAATCAGTCGTCGAAATTGATTGTGACGAGTTGATTGGAGTGTTTACCAATTTTTTGCAATTTGATGTTGCCAATGGGAGCGCAAGTGGAGACACGATCGTCACCTACTGGACGCAGGTAAGACAGTATTTAGAATGGTGTCGGGAGAGTAAACTCGATCCGCGAACAGCAACACGGGAGACTGTTAAGATTTATCGTTGGTGGTTATTAGAGCGAGGCTACAAGTCCAACACGATCGCAATTAAATTAACCGCAGTTAGTCGGTTATATGATGCAGCGATGGAATATGGATTGATGGGGTTTAATCCCGCTTGGGGAATTAAACCACCTACAGAGTCCATCGATCCAGCCGCGAGAATTACTTACCTCGAACAAGAAGAAGCTACCACACTGCTCCAATCGATCGATACTCGCATCCCACTAAAAGCCCTACGCGATAAATTATTGCTCGGCGTGATGACACTTGAAGGAACTCGTAGCGTAGAGATGTATCGGCTGAATATTGGTGACGTGTTGCGTCAAGGTGGGAATGTCGGGTTGAAAGTTAGTAGCAAGAGACATACACGCATGGTTCCCCTGACACCTCAATTAGCTCAGGCATTGGAAAGATACTTAGCAATACGACGCGCGGATGGATTTGATTGCATGGTAGACAATCCGCTACTAATTAATCTCAGTAACTATGGGCGAGGCGATCGACTATCTCGGCGGGGGATTCGTCAAATAGTAGACAAATATCTTCAGGCAACGAATCTGAAATATACCGAAGGAAGAACGCTTTCTGCACATAGTTTACGGCATACAGCTGGCACATTAGCTCTACGCAATGGGGCAACCTTGCGGCAGGTGCAAGATTTGCTCGGTCATGCCGATCCGCGCACTACAGCGATTTATGCTCATGTTGGAGATCGATGGGCAAATAATCCGGCGTTGAAATTGGACATTGACATACTTTAGGGATTCCATCCTGCCCAGTAAAGCAAACAGGCAATGTCAAACTGTTACTCCCACAGGATTCAACATATTTTCGCAGAAAGGGGTTGACAAAGCCGAGCGGATGGGAGATACTAGTAAAGCGGTGAAGAGAAACAGCGAAGCGGAAGTGACGAGAGTCGCTCCTAGAGCCAACTACTCTCATCTTGAACCTAGACAATTATATAGTTTGAAAGCCTATAC
>JANNBD010000108.1:0-21018 GCA_031385105.1 Chamaesiphon sp. OTE_78_metabat_374 | reverse complement strand
GGTTAGAGGCGGCGTAGATTTACTTGATTGTTGGCAGCGACATCTAGCCCTAGCGCGACTAGAAATACCTGTAAATAAGTTAGCAGATATTAGCAATCCAGTTGAAAAACCATTGGACTCCAATACACTCGCTAGTCTATTAACTGATGAGTTAATTGATCGGCAAAAGTGTGCAGATTTAGTCACTGGTATGACAGTTGAGTGTTTATTTGATATCATTCAATTTAGTCAACACAGCGGCAATCGTCTATTTTATAAAGTTACCGAAACTGGAGCTGGAAATACTGAATTAAATTTAGTTCTACCAGTCCTAGAAATCGAGCCAATTCTCACTAAATCAATTCAAACATGGCAAGAGTGGTCAAAATTAGAGCTGGGAGTTTATGCACCTAGTCTATTTCCGACGATTACCAAATCTAGTGAAGAAATTTCCAAGGTTTTGGATGGATCCGATTTATATCATACGGTTTTGGCAATTGATGGCAATCGATCAATCCGCCGATTAGCAGCGAATAGCCGACAATCTGTGGCAGCTTTTACCACCACATTATTACCATTATTTCGATCTGGTTTTATCGGCTTATTGCCACAACCAAAATCTAAAACAGCTAAACCTGCCAGTCCAGTTGAAAATAGTGAGGCACCCTCCTTATTAGCCGCTAGATCTGGTCAACTAACTGGCAACTCGGCAGCACTGGCAAATTCCCAAACCAAGCAAGCTCCGTTGATTGCTTGTATTGATGATAGCTTGTTAATTTATCAGTCGCTGGAGCGAATTTTATCAGCAAATGGGTTTCGGCACTATGGTGTTCAGGATCCACTTAAAATCATGCCGAGCTTGATTAGAAATAAACCAGACTTTATCTTTCTGGATCTATTAATGCCAATTACCAATGGCTATGAAGTATGTGAACAAATTAGAAAAACACCTAGTTTAAAACATATTCCGGTGATCATTCTCACGGGTAAAGACGGATTGATCGATCGAATGCGATCGAAGATGGTTGGCGCGAATGGTTTTCTGGGTAAACCAGTTGAGTCAGAAGCAGTTCTTAAAATGATCGAAAAATATCTTGTTGGAGTAAGTAACTAATCATGAGCCAAATTTTAATTGTTGAAGATAGTAAGTTAGAAGCGGACAAATTGAAGAAATGCTTGGAAGGTCAAGGGTTTTCAATTTTGGTAGTAACTAGCGGGGAAGAAGCCGAACTCAGACTCAAAAGCTTTAAACCAAATCTAATTGTGCTTGATGTAATCCTCCCTGGAGAAAGTGGCTTTGAGCTATGTCGCAAACTCAAAACTGAGCCATCAACTCAAAGCATTCCGATCGTGATGTATTCCACCAAGGATAAGCAAATCGACCGGACTTGGGGCGATATGAGCGGTGCTGATGCTTATCTGAGCAAGACAGTAGATGAACCAACTTTATTGGCAACAATCGATCGATTAATTGGTTGAGTTATCTAAATTTAGCAGTTATGAATCAAACTATTAACAAAACACGTTCGACCCAGATAGATCGTCAATCTAATCCACAGGATCGACGCTCCTCAGCCGAAGCAAATCTAATCAATGAAGACGCTCAAAGATTCTTAGGTTTTACCATTGGCGATAGCTTAAAAGCCCTAATTCCCCTAGCTAATTTACAGGCAACAATCAAAATTTCACTAGCAGAGATTTTGCCAGTGCCCCAGATGAGTAGCTCGTTATTGGGGATTATTAATTACGGTGGTAAAGCAACTTGGGTGGTAGATTTAGCCCACTTGATGGGTGGATCTTGTTATCTCCAGTCTACAGAAGTCTCGACTGGAATGGGGATGCTATTTCAGGTCCAAAATGAGACGGTAGCACTGTTGATCGATCGAGTTGGCACAATTGAAAGCTATGACTCACACAAATGCCTATCGATCGGTGAGGCAATGTTTACAGATCGAATTCGCTCGTTTTTATCAGGCTACTTCATCGATCCTGAGTCTCAATCGCGGGTAGTCGTAGATCTGCAACAGGTGATCCGCTTTGCCAAAGGCGATCCAGCAGCCGGAATTATTTAGAACTAACAGTCGCAATTAATCAACCACTAAAGTTTAGCAATAAAAATTATCACCAGTGTTAAAAAGTATATTTGGTTCGGCAGACGAAAAATCTGAAAAAGTTTCAGATCCGATTAATTCTATCGCCTCATCGATCGAGCAAAAACAGCTATCCAATCTAGATCATCCTATGAATAGTACTACCGCCAAACAGCAATTATTATCAATTCTCCAAGATGCTCAAGTTAAATTAGAAAATTCCAATAGTTCCAACGCGGAACCCCTGCGCCAAAACCTCCGTAAAGCCAAGGAATTAGCCGGATTTTTGACAGCATCTAGTCCAGTTGCGGTGGCCGCTGTAGCAAGTATTGATCCTGAACAAGTTCATAAAATTGCGACCAAAATCAGACAAGCTCCGGCCCCAATGGCAGCACTTACTAGTGCAGTTACTGAGATCAAGGCATTGCTCAATGCCGATCGCGTTTTGGTCTATCAATTGACTGAAGGTGGCATGGGTCGTGTGATCGCCGAAGCAGTCCAATCGGGATTGACCCCGACCCTAAATGTCGAAATTCCCCAAGTTGGCTTTGGCTTTGAGCAACTCACTGACGATCGATCTCAACGGTCGATTTCGTTGATCAATAGCGAAACTAACCCTTACCAAAAACAAATCTTAGACCAGTATCAAGTCCAATCCACAGTAGCGATTCCGATTCTAGTCAATGGCTACAACGCTAGCACCGATACTTATAGCCTTGGTCGCGTTTGGGGTCTGCTGGTAGTTCATCAATGCGACAGAGCGCGGCAGTGGTCAGAAGCTGAGACGACTTGCTTATCCCAACTGTCCTTGGAACTCACCCTGGCACTCCAACCAAATCAACCCTTACTACAATTATCTCAGCGTCGTGACCTGATGGCTGCGATCGAGATCGAAGCTCAAGAGTTGATGCAAGCCACCTTGGATGATATCCGCCACACATTCCAGGCAGATCGGGCGATGGTTGTCGCTTACAATGCCGACTGGAGCAGTCAAGTAATTGCTGAATCTGTGGGTGTAAACTGGGCAAAAGCTGGCACTTCCCTAGATCTAGACTACTCAATCACGCCTGAAAATTGCAAGGCTTATTACGTCGTTAACGATATTACCACCAAAGGATTCGATCGCTGCTTGCTTGAATCCCTCGAACCACTGCAAATGAAGGCGTATATCGTCGTTCCGGTGATTCAAAACAGCCAATTGGTTGGTATGTTGGGCGTATACCAAAACTCCGGTGCGCGGAACTGGCAGGAGTCCGAACTCAAAGCGATGTTGGAACATGCTAAAACCTTTAGCTTCCCCCTCCAGCAGACTGCTAGTCGCCGCCAGAGCCAATTCCAATCCAAGCAGATGGAAGAACGGCTGCAACGGGAACGGGGACTATCCAAGCTCCAAGAGCGGCTTCGCACTGCTAAAGATGAGCAAACTGTCTTCCAAGTTGCGACCCAAGATGGTCGGAAGCTACTCAATAGTGACAGGCTGGCGATTTATCAATTCGACGCAGATTGGAGTGGTCGCTTTATCGCTGAATCCGCTGCCCCTGGCTGGATTGACTTGATCAAAACCGTTCATATCGTCCAAGATACCTTCCTCCAACGGACTCAAGGTGGTCGTTATAAAGATGGTGAATGCTTCGCCGTCGATGACATCTATACCCAAGGACACCAAACTTGCCACATTCAGCTCCTAGAGCAATTTGAAGCCAGAGCCTATGTCCTCGCCCCCATCTTCGGTGCCAACCGGAAACTGTGGGGACTGATTGGTGCTTACCAAAATACTGGTACCCGCAAATGGCGGGAAGAAGAAATCGAAACTCTGCGCCAGATGGGTCTGCAAGTCGGGATTGCGATGGAGCAAATCGACTATATCAAACAGCTCCAAAAACGTGCCGAGCAAGAGCAAACCATCAATCGGATTGCCGATCGGATTCGCCAATCATTAGTAGTTGATGATGTCTTCTCTAGCGTCGTCCAAGAAATCCGCCAAGCTTCCAAAGCCGATCGATCTGTCGTTTATCAGTTCAACCCAGACTGGAGTGGTCAAGTCGTCGCCGAATCTGTCGGTAGTGGCTGGGTATCCCTCCTCATCGATCAGGACAAAGATTCTGTTCTCAGTGGCAATCGAACTGGTAATGATCGCTGTCTGCTGCGGAAATGGTCGGAAAAAGACATTACCGAAGAAGATACTTACCTCCAAAATACCAAAGGTGGTAAATACGCCAAAGGTCAAAAGTCTACCGCCGTCAATGATATTTACACCAAAAATTTCCCTGATTGCTACATCCAATCACTGGAAAAATATCAAGCTAAAGCCTACATCCTCGCCCCAATTTTCAAAGGTGGTGTGCTGTGGGGACTGCTCGGAGTCTACCAAAATGACGCTCCTCGCATTTGGGATGCGTCCGAACGATCGGTCATCGAGCAAGTCGCCCTCCAAATCGGTGTCGCCCTCCAGCTCGCTGAATACTTGGATCGGGTGAAGACTCAAGAGCAAGAACTATCGGCAATCGTCGATCGAGAACGTGCTAACCGTCAAGAACTGGAATCAGAAGCCCTCCGCGTACTCAAAGCGATCGGTCCATCCTTCCGAGGTGTCTTAACCGTCCGCGCTCCTCTATCTGAAACTGAAATCGGCACCATTGCTGACGGTTACAACACCACGATTCAAAGCCTACGGGAACTGGTGCGCCAAGTCCAATCTGCCGCAACCAGCGTAAGTACCACCTCCAGCGAAAACAACATGCTGGTCAACAACCTCTCAGCTCAAGCCGAGCAAGAACTCGAACAACTCGATCGAGCATTGATTCAGGTAGATCTGATGGCAGCGTCCAGCCAAGAAGTTTCCGACTTTGCCCAAAAAGTCGAGCTAGTAGTTCAATCCGCCAACCGCACCGTCCAAACTGGCGATGCCTTGATGGAAAATACCGTAGAAGAGATTCTGGAAATCCGCTCTACCGTATCAACAACCGCCAAGAAAATTAAACGTCTGGGCGAAACCTTCCAGAAGATCTCCAAAGTAGTTAACCTAATCGAAAACTTCGCCACCCAAACCAACCTGCTGGCACTGAACGCTTCGATCGAAGCAACTCGCGCCGGACAATATGGTAAAGGATTTGCGGTAGTAGCCGATGAAGTTCGCTCCCTGGCTTATCAGTCTGCCAACGCCACCACTGAAATCGAACGCCTAGTAGACGAAATTCGGATCGACACCAACGACGTAACCGAAGCAATGGAAATCGGCATCGCTCAAGTCGTCCAAGGTACCAACCTGGTGAATGAAACCCGCCAAAGTCTCAGCGAAATTGTAGTAGCCACTGGTCAAATCAGCGAACTCGTCAAAGAGATCGGTAAATCTGCCAACACTCAAAACAAACAGTCCCAAAAACTGACCGAAGTCATGACTGATGTAGCAATGATTGCCAACCTGACATCTGATAGTGCAACTCAAATCTCCCAGTCTTGCCAACAGTTGATTACCACCTCTCAGGTGCTAGAGACTAGTGTTAGTCGCTTTAAGGTGGATTAGGAAGTGAATAGTGGATAGTGAATAGCGTTCGGATTAGAGCCGCTTGCGGCTCCGGTCTGGCTTTCTATCTACGCAAGGTTTGTACCTTCAAGTACTTGAATTTTACGATCCACTATCCACTATCCACGACCCACCATTCACCATCCACCATTCACCATCCACCACCCATGACCACCGACGATCAAGATTTTCAAGAGTCACTCGATCGATATTTTGAGATCGAAGCGGCGGAACTACTCCAAACCATCGAAGAAACACTAGTTGTACTAGTCGAAGAAAAAACGATCGAGCGCGTCCATACCCTGATGCGGGCAGCACACACCATCAAAGGTAGTGCCGCCAATTGTGGGTTCAAAACAATCGAAACTATCGCCCATCACCTCGAAGATGTCTTCCAGGCTCTGTATCCAGCCGAACTCGAAATCGATACAGAACTAGGTTCACTGTTATTGGAGGGCTACGATTGTCTGTATGACCCTCTGAGTGCATTACTCGCAGGGATTCCCTACGACGAAGCCGCTACCCTCGAACGGACGGCAACATTATTTGCCAAGCTCCAAGATCACTTAGGCGACTTTTTTGGTCGCGAAACGCCGTTACCTACCGCTGCCGAACTCGGCTTCGACGTAATTGGCTCAATTTTTACTGATAGTATCCCCCAAGATCTCGAAGATCTCGCGACGGCGATCGCTAGTAAAAATGCTGGTAAAGTCAGTGAGAGTCTGCGATCGCTAGCCGAATTTTTATTAGAGCTAGGTGGATCTTATAGTTTGCCTGGAATTGCGGCAATTGCCACCACCACCATCTCAGCATTGGATCGTCACCCAGCTAGATCCCTGGAGCTGGCACCGATCGCTTTAGCCAATTTTCAGCACGCCCAAGCTGCGATTATTGGCGGAGATCGGTCTGTCGGTGGTCAGGTTTCATCCGAACTAGCTGCCTGGACTGAATATTCTGGAGACTTATCATCAGAGCAGTCTGTCTATGTTGATACTTCTGCTGATTGGTTATCATTAGCTGAATTCGCTGATTCAGTTAGTACTGATGAAGTAGAATCAAACACTGCATCTGCCAGTGAAGATTGGTTATCATTAGTTGATGATTCAGCTACCGAAATATCTGTAGAAGTAACAGATTCAAATACTGCATCCACTAGTGAAGACTGGTTATCGCTAGTTGATGATAGTGAATCAGTTTCAGAGATTGATGATTCGTTAGCAGTAGATGACGATTCAGAAATTATTGAAGTTAGCTCCTTCTTTGAATCAGAACCAGTCGATCTCACTCTAACTGAGCGACAATATCCGATCGAGCTAATTGAATCTTCCAACAACTCCAATCTAGCCCTAACTGCCAGATCTGGGATCGATCGGATCTTCCAGTCGATTTCGCTTGAACATCCAGGATCGATGGCTGAGGAAGTCCACTCTTCGGCATCGAACGCTAAAGAAGCTTCAGCAAATGAACGTGAGCCTCAAGCTGAACCACTAGTCAGTGTCAGAGTTGCCACCATCCAACTTGAGCGTCTTAGCCATACTATCGGCGAACTATTGATTGATGACAATCAACAATATCTCCGCTCCGAACAGTTGCAGGCAATGGCTCAAGAAACTGTCGAACAATATCGTCGCTGTGAGCAAAAACTGCGCCAAGTAAATGATTGGGCTGACAACAACACCTTGCTCGGTGAACGTCAAAAATCATCTACTCGAAAAACTGCTAAAACCAAAACTAAAAAAAGTAAAAAGCCCGTCGAATTAAGCTCTTATTTCGACAGCATGGAACTCGATGTCTATAGTGAATTGAGCATCCTGTTGCAAAATTTCACCGACGATATCACCGATTTGGGCATCAAAGTTAGCACCCTGCTAGAAATGACCCAAAAATCGCGGATGACCTTGGGCAAACGTAAACAACTACTTGCCGAAGCTCAATCAGAACTGTTTGAAGCTCGGATGGTGGAGATTTCTACCGTCCTCAATCGCTTCCCCCGACTACTCCAACAAATGGTTGCCTCTCATCGCAAACCCGCTAAATTAGAACTAATTGGTAGTGAAATTTCGATCGACAAAATCATCGCCGAAAAACTCTACGATCCATTACTGCACCTAATTCGGAATGCCTACGATCACGGTGTCGAAGCTCCTGAAGTCCGCGCTGCTCAAGGCAAGTCCGAAACTGGCAAACTCACCATCAAAGCCTACCACCAAGGCAATCGCACCAAAATTGAAGTCAGCGACGATGGACAGGGCTTAAACTGGGCGAGAATTCGGCAGCGAGCGATCGACACAAATCTCCTCGATGCTAACTACCCAGCCACCGAAGCCGAACTCGCCGACATCATGTTTGCTCCAGGCTTCTCCACCGCTGAGAAAGTAAACGATCTCTCAGGTCGCGGCATCGGTTTGGATGTCGTCCGTGACCGGATCGGAGCCTTACAGGGGACGATCGATGTCCGGTCTGTTCTGGGAAAAGGCACCACCTTTGTGATGCAGTTCCCACTCAACCTGACCACCACCCGACTAATGATTTGTGAATCAGCGGGATCGGTTTACGCCCTACGATCTGAGTCAATCAGTCAGGTGCTATTACCACCACCCGATCGGATTCAATCCCAATCTCTGTTCACAGGCGGTACATCTAAATTCCTCCAGTGGGGCGATGGTGAACAGCGCAAGCTCATCCCTATTTATGCCGTTAATAGTCTGATTAACTATCAGTGCGAGATCGGTACCAACGAAACAGCCACAAATCTCTTTCCTACTAAGGTCAAAAATACCTCTAATGCCCTGCTGCTCCTTGATATTGACAACGAACAAGTCTGTCTCGAAGTCAGCCGCATCCTCGTCGAGCAAGAACTAGTCGTCAAATCCCTCGGTCAAACCTTTGGAATGCCCAGTTATATCCAAGGCTATAGCGTTTTGGGTGATGGTAGTCTGACCCTGGCGATCGATCCAGTCGAATTACTGGGACGAGTCAGCACCAGTACATCAACTTCCACCACTGCCTCGAACTTACCCGCACTGCCACAGGTAGCCCGCCCTGCCTTGGCTCCAGCAGCAGATCAAGTCCCTGCCGCAGTAGCTGAAAAACTAGAAGAAATTATCAGCCACAACTCAGCTAAACCAGGTAAACAGTTGCAGGTACTAGTAGTTGATGATTCTCTTGTTCAGCGTCAAAGTTTAGTGCGCTCTCTAACTAAAGCTGGTTGCCAAGTAATCCAAGCAGGGCACGGACGGGAAGGTATTTTACGACTCCAAGAACATCCTCGGATTCGCCTGGTAGTTTGCGATATTGAAATGCCGCAAATGAATGGATTTGAATTCCTCAGTCATTGCCGCCAAGATCCCAAATTATCCCAAATTCCGATCGTCATGCTCACCACTCGCGGCGGTCAAAAACATCGTCAATTAGCAATGACTTTAGGTGCAAAAGATTATCTCACCAAGCCCCAATCTGAAAAGGATCTATTAGATATTGTTGCTAAGTTAGACCAGCCAGTAGGGGTGTAGATTAATTGAGAATTGAGAATTGCGGATGCATTTACCGCACGGGTTCCCCGTCGGTAAAAATGCACCAAGCAGAGAATTAAGAATTGCGTAGATCTGTAGGTTGGGTTGTCTCCGTTAGGAGATAACCCAACATCCACCTCAATACTGGTTGAGTGTGTTGGGTTTCATTCTTCAACCCAACCTACAGATCTTCTAATCCTGAACTCTCTAATTCCGAACTCTTTTGGCACAGATCTCAACTCCGAACTCCGAACTCCCAACTCCAATCTCCCAACTCCTAAAATGCTAACCACTCCCCTCCCCAAACGCTTATCCAGCATCAACGATGATACTGACACCATCCGCACAGTCGTGTTTTCACTGGCAAATATCGAACAGACATCCATGTCTCAATATCGGTTTGCATTACCCGTTGAAGCCGTGGAAAAAGCGATCGTCTATCCGACAGATCGAGCTATTCTCAAAGAAGGCATTGGGATGATTAATTTTGGGAACCAAAATCTCACGATTGTGGATTTACGCCAAAAATTTACAACCATCGAGCCACAGGACGATTCTTCCAAATTCCTAATCTTATTTCATACTCAATCTGGCGAACTCTGCGGCTTACCAGTTAAAACTGCGCCTGAATTACTCGATATTGAACCCGAGATGATTCGCGAGATTCCCCTTGCCTATCGCGAAGTCAATCACCTCAGCTTTGTCAGTCATATGGCGATCGTTCCCCAAGAAAACGGTCTAGAACCAATGCAAATTCTCTTGTTGGGACTCGATCGATCGATTATGAAACCATCAGATAATAAACAGCTTGCTAGTCATTTGAATTAGGCTTTAGATCGTATGACAGCCGCCATATGGGTTGGGACACAAACCCGACTTTTTGGAAAAGCGGCGTTTTTATTATCCTGGGGGAGAGGCTCCGCCAACGGGGGTTTCCCCCGAATAAAAAAACGACAAGACAGTCGGGTTTGTAGCTAGCACTAATCCTACTTATCCATAATCGCCTTGGTAGTTGCTATGTGTTGTGTTAACGCACCAACATAACACACTTTTAAATTTAGTCCGCGAAGGCGGACTTCGCATCACTAGCAGCGGTTTTAACCGCTGACTAAATCTCAAGCATTCCCACTATCCGAACCCGACTCAAAACTCTTCTGAACCTCCGCCACCACCTCAGCAGCTTCCTCGTCATCAATATCCATCACAGCTTGCAGCTCCTTCAAAAACACTTGCGATCCAGCCGAAATTTCGCCCGTATCAGGATCCATCTTCGCCAAGATCGCCGCAGCATATGCATCAGGCACCAAATCGTCAGGAATCGCTTCATCAGCGGCATTAAACAATGCCCCCAATCCATGACTCGCCGCAATACCAGTCAATCGATCGACCATCGACAATAAATCTTCTTCGGAATACTCCACATACAAGTCAAAATCTGCCAGGATATCTAAAAATAGATCCGGCGCAACCAAATCTTTGGGATTGTCAGCCAGCGCAGCAATTAGCACGATCGATGCCAAGCCTTCAGCTTCATTTAATGGCTCTTCGGTATACTCTTCTTCAGAATTGAAGATACTATCGTATTTTGGCATGTTCATAATTTGTGCGATCGACTATCCTGTCGCTAGTAATACCAGATAGCAGGGGGAAAGGGAAGGGATAGAGATGATTTTTAATAAAGTCAGTGGATAGTGAATAGTGGATGGTGAATAGCAATTAGTCTTTACAACCATAGATTTTAGATTTGAGAGAAGTCTCAAGTTCTAACCCTAAATCATCCATAGCACTAATTACCCCACTATTCACTATTCACCATCCACTATCCACTAATTTCTAAAATTCCTTGCTCATCCTTCCACCAGATGGGATGATAGTTAGCAATTGTGATGATAAATGCAGCTATACTAATTCTGCAATTGTCTACCCGTGCCGAAACTAGTCAGTAGTTTAATTTATATATATCATGCCTGTAGCTGCTCAATCCTTAGACCAACTTGCTATTAATTCTATTCGCTTCCTCGCTGTTGATGCGATCGAGAAAGCGAAATCTGGACACCCAGGTTTACCAATGGGTGCGGCTCCGATGGCGTATGTGCTGTGGCAAAAATTCATGCAGCACAACCCCAAGAACCCCCAATGGTTCAACCGTGACAGGTTTGTATTGTCGGCTGGTCATGGTTCGATGTTGCAATACGCGCTGCTTTATCTCACCGGATATGATAGCGTCAGCATTGAAGATATCAAACAGTTCCGTCAGTGGGGTTCCAGCACACCTGGACACCCTGAAAACTTTGAAACTGCCGGAATTGAAGTTACTACTGGCCCCCTCGGTCAAGGGATTGCTAATGGTGTCGGTTTAGCATTGGCTGAAGCGCATTTGGCAGCTAAATTTAATAAGCCAGATGCTACTTTGGTTGACCATTACACCTACGTGATCGTCGGCGACGGTTGCAACATGGAAGGTATTTCTGGTGAAGCAGCTTCGATCGCAGCTCACTGGGGACTTGGTAAACTGATCGTACTGTATGACGATAACCATATCTCGATCGATGGTTCGACAGATGTAGCTTTTACTGAAGATGTATCCGCACGATTTGACGCTTACGGCTGGCACACCATCCACGTCAAAGATGGTAACACTGACCTAGCCGCAATTGAAGCTGCGATCGCTGCTGCAAAGAAAGTCACCGACAAACCCACGATGATTAAAGTCACCACGATCATCGGTTACGGTTCCCCCAACAAATCCAACACCGCAGGTATTCACGGTGCAGCACTGGGCGAAGCCGAAATCAAACTCACCCGCGAAAACCTCGGCTGGGAATATGCGCCCTTTGAACTACCTGCTGATGCAGTCACCCACATGCACGAAGCGATCGCCAACGGTGCGAAAGCTGAAAGCGCGTGGAATGCCACTCTTGCTAGCTACACCAGCAAATATCCCGCAGAAGCAGCCGATTTCACCGCTTTAACCTCCCGCAAACTTCCGGCTGGTTGGGATAGCGTATTGCCTACCTACACCCCCGCAGATAGCGCGGTAGCTAGCCGTAAGCACTCCGAAATTTGTCTCAATAAATTAGCGGCTGTCCTCCCAGGTTTGATCGGCGGTTCCGCTGACCTCACCCACTCCAACCTCACCGAAATCAAAACCTCTGGTGATTTCCAAAAAGGTGCCTACCAAAATCGCAACGTTCACTTCGGTGTCCGCGAACATGCGATGGGAGCCATCTGTAACGGTATCGCCCTCCACAACTCCGGCTTGATTCCTTACGGCGCAACCTTCCTAATCTTCTCCGATTACATGCGCGCTCCAATTCGTCTCTCCGCCCTATCCAAAGCGGGTTCAATCTGGGTAATGACTCACGATTCCGTCGGACAAGGTGAAGATGGCCCCACCCACCAACCGATCGAAACTATCGCCTCCTTACGGGCGATTCCAAACCTCACCGTAATTCGTCCCGCCGACGGTAACGAAACATCCGGTGCTTATAAGGTCGCGATCGAAAAAGCCAACCAAACCGATCCAACTCTGCTCGCCCTTTCCCGTCAAAACCTACCTAACTTGGCTGGAACTTCGATCGCCGGAGTAGCCAAAGGTGCTTACACGATCGTTGATTCCAACGGTACCCCCGACATCATCCTGATCGGTACTGGCTCCGAAGTTAGCCTCTGTGTAACTGCTGCTGAAAAGCTCACCGCTGAAGGCAAGAAAGTCCGTGTCGTGTCGATGCCATCGTGGGAATTATTCGACGAGCAAGACGCAGCTTACAAAGAGTCTGTCTTACCTAAATCCGTTACCAAGCGGGTAGCAGTCGAAGCAGCTTGTAGCCAAGGTTGGCACCGCTTTGTCGGTATCGATGGTGGGTTAGTTACAATCGATCGTTTTGGTGCTTCGGCTCCAGGTGGCGTTGTAATGGAGAAATTTGGTTTCACTGTCGATAACGTTGTCAAAACAGCTAAAGAAGTCTTGGGTTAATTGATAACCTTGTTTAAACAAAAAGGTGGGCAAAAGCCCACCTTTTTTATTCTCAATGTAACAGTCTATTCTCCGTTATCACCCACAACTTTACGCTGAAAGACTTGCTTCATTTCTTGTAAGTCTTCCTCTGTCTGAGGGTATGGATATCCCTTGCCATTTTCACTCACCCGCTTAACTAATTCCGTAAAAACAGCATCATCTTCACGATGAACCAAAGCATAAGCTCTCAACTCTTTGCGAGTCATGGTACTAAAATCTGGCTTAGTCATTGTCAAACTCCCATCTACCACTAGGGTACACAACTATTTCAATGCTTTCGGTAACGCCAGCCAAAATATAAACTGTCTTAATCTCTGGATTGTACCGAAATAGATGGATTGGCTGAAATCCAGTTGACAGCATTTGGCAGATTCGCAGACAGGTTTGCGATTGTATATCAGTAGGCATCGATACTCCTCATTATAGCCACCAGAAATATCCTACGCCAATTTTGCTATGGCAACACGGCTTTGTCTCCCGTTTCTGACTAAATCTATCGATCAACTTGCTACAATGATCGTATATCCAAAAAATTGTCATCATGACTCGTCAAGAAATTGAACATCAAATGCTGACACTATCACTTTCTGACAAGGCAGAGATGGTTCAAAGCCTAACCAAATCCCTGAACATGAGTGGGAAGGGAATTACTAAAACGCCTGGAGTCTGTGGCGGAAAAGCTTGCATTGCGGGAACACGAATTGCTGTGTGGTTACTAGTCGAGGCGCAGCAATTAGGAATTAGTGAAGCCCAACTATTACAGGATTATCCCCACATTACTGCCGCCGATCTTGTCAATGCTTGGAGCTACGCTGATGCTTATCCTGAAGAAATTGCTGCCGCAATTCACGTCAATAACGAGGCATAGCTGATGGCGAGGTTGTATATGGACGAGCAATTTCCCAAGGTTGTGAGTCAGCTACTTAGGGAAATGGGACATGACGTTTTGACAGTGCAAGAGGCTGGTAAAGGTAATTTGGGTATTCCTGATGAAGATGTTTTAGCTTTTGCAATTGGTGACAATCGAGCGGTAGTAACTCTAAATCGAGATGATTTTGTACGATTACACCGAGCAGATTCCCAGCATTGCGGTGTCATTGTCTGCACAAACGATCCCGATCAATCCAGAATGGCAAGTCGGCTGAATGAAGCGATCATTGCTCAAGAATCTCTTCAAGGTGGTTTAATTCGGGTTGTGCGACCTACAAGTTAAGTAATGCCAAGACACTGGCTAGGTTTCGTTCTTCAGCCCAACCCATCACCACAACTAAATCAATCTTTTCCTTGCTCGTTTTGGATTTGTTGTACTCGATCAATTGTTAGTCCAGTTACTTTGGAAACTATTTCTAGTGATATGTTTTCCCGAATCATATTTTTCACTGTTCGTACCAGTTCAGTCTCTCGTCCTGCTTTATAAGCTTCTCCGTCCTCATGGAATTGTTGTACTCGATTGATTGTTAGTCCAGTCACTTCGGAAACTATTTCTAGTGATATGTTTTCCTGAATCATATTTTTTAATATTCTAAGCTGCTCGTCCTCACATCCCATTATGTAAAATGTCTTTTCTTCAATCTCAATTTCCGACATTATAAATCTCCTGATATGATAAATTAGTAAACTTGTAAATAGTAATTTTGTCAGTAGAACATACTATGTATTTTATTGTTATAGTTGCAATTACGATATTTTATTTTATACTTGTAGGCTGAGTTAAATGATCAAACTCAACACATATAACATTAATGGAATTTCTCTTCTGATATCGGTTCTAAAAGAGCGTCTTCAAGTTTTCCTGTTAGTAAACTAGGTGTAAGCGGTTGTGTCTGTTCTTATCCTAAATCTAAACGATAATGGTGAATTAAATTGTAGATCTCTGCGAGTTTATCTTAGGGGATATCTTGCAGTTCTTGGAATATCTTTTCGATAAGCTATAGATTAAAGCCTCCAATATTAAAAATTTGATTAACTCTCTTATCTTATTCCCGTAAAAGTTAGAAATCTAGGTAATCGAATCCATGCTATAAGTCTTCCCCAGTAATGATCGATAATAAATATTAACTCTTTTGTCGTGATTTGCTCTTGGCTTAATTCTAAATTAATCCATCCTGATTTGAGATCGCTTAAATATCCAGAGCCTTCTTCATCTATTCCAAGATAAAGTAATTGAATTAAATCAGATGTTAATAGCTCAAATGATATGTTTGCTCTTCTTACACATCGAAAACAATTAATTGCAGTCATGCTACAAGCGAATAGACCTGCCATAGCACTTTGGCAGAGAGTATAAATGTTGTGACTTGATAAAATTGCATTTCCAGTAAGTATTACAACAGAAACAAAGGATAAAATGGTTACAACGGCAATTTGACGATTATTAACATCTATTTCTACTTGTATCTCTTTTTTTATTTCACAAGACATTTTTTTCATCTCTTCGTCAAAACTCATATTTTTCATACACCCTAAGTAGCAAGTATTGAATCTAACGATGATTGTTGAAGATAAGATTGTGTTGCATTCAATGCTATTTCCCCATCCGCAGAGATAGCATAGTAACGTCTTCTTGCGCCACCAGACTCTTCACCTAAAGCCTCTTCACCCCAACGAGCTATAACTAAACCCTGTCGCTCCATCTGTTTGAATGCAGGATATAAACTACTCATGGAAATTTCTCGGCGGTTATTTTCCTTATTAGCCTTGTTAATTTGATTTAGAATATCTAATCCATATACCCCTTGAGAATATCCCCGAATTACGCTTAATATATTCTCTTCTGTCACTGAGAGGATAATTTCTCCTTTTGTATCTTTAACCAAATTCTGTTCTTCCATCTTCAATGCCTCCCTAGACTGGCTTAAATCTTCCTGATTTATCTGCCATTTTTTTGGAAATTGATCTTGCGTGAAGACTTCGAGCGACTTTTGATAACATTCGATCGATCTCTTTAAATTATCCCATCTTTCCCCTTTGATACGATCAAAGTAAGCCAAACCAAGATTGTGTTCGAGCATTGCCCAATGTTCAGGGAATCTTGGTCTAGTATAGATTTCCAGAGCATAGTGGAAACAATCAATAGGTTCGCGCTCGTTATTTTGTTGTAATTCTGCTGTAGAGGTTCTCTCTATCGCGTTAATCTCGCCATGCTCGACGTAGAATCGATCGAACTCTACTTGCCAATCAGGATGAACCCACTCAATTTCTGGTCTAGATACTCGTAGCTGCTGACAACTATCAAAAATAATTTGAGGAATATTTTGCATCGCAACCTCGACAGATAGCGACGTTCCAAGCGCACCAGCATATTCGGCTAATGTCACTGTCTCACCAGATGGCAACGTCAAAAAAGCTAACTGGAGATCGTCGAGATCGTCATAGCCATCAAAAATTGGTAAACCAAGATGAGCGACTAAAGGTGCGATCGAAACATTGAAAAATGCGGCATATTCATGTGCCGGAGTTACTTCTTCAAATCGCACGCGCCGACTAGCTCTCGACGTTGGGTTATTCATCAGCTATATAGACCAGATCGAATTGGTTGCAATAGGTAATCGTTACCTTAATTTTAGCGTACCCATCTTCATTCCAAAGTCCTTCTCGCTCAGTTGTTGGATCATTTGGATCGATCGACCAGTAAGCAAAATGGGGATGATAGGAATCTACTTCTACCAGTGTTCTAAATTCAAGACCGCTCTCTTGTGTTTTGAGATCTTTTAACAGCGGTAATTTATTATTGTAGGCTTTCACCTTAGGAACATCGCTGCCGCCCATATAATTTCTAAATGGGCCGCCCCAGAGTTCTTGGCTGGCTATTTGTGCCCTTGCTGTCGCCACATCATCAGGCTGTCTGGTCTGCTTGCGGTGATAAATTTGCCCTTCGGTCACGTTGCTTTGCTCTAATCGCCCCCGCTATCGTAGCATAGGCTCAGTCAGTAGATTGTACAAGGTTCGAGCGAGAAAGTAGGGAATACCCACCTGTTTTAATTTAGATATAAGATTTCTAATATAGGTAGACTACAAACTCATTCCAGCACCCACCGCAATCGATCGATATCGAATTTTATATGCAAACTCAAATTTCCGCACAAGATCGACTTCGATGGATTAATCTTGATACCGATCTGCCGAAGATCGATGATGGTGGCGACGTGATTCAGGGATTGACTCAAACTCCTAAAACCTTGCCATGTAAGTACTTTTATGACGATCGCGGCTCCGAACTATTCGAGCAAATAACCGATTTGCCCGAATACTATCCCACCCGCACCGAACAATCAATCCTCGAAACCTACGTCTCGGAAATCATCGCCCTCACCGGAGCTTGCGAACTGATCGAACTCGGTAGTGGTAGCTCTCGTAAAACTCATACTTTGCTCACAGCTTACAGCCAGCTCCCTGATCCTCTTCATTATTACCCGATCGATGTTAGTGCCGGAATTCTTCGCTCCACCGCTCTTGATTTACTCGCAACCTATCCCCAGCTCAATGTCTGCGGTGTCGCAGGTACCTACGAACGCGCCCTCGAAAATCTCCCACCCCGCATCATCGAAAATCGGCTGTTGATGTTCCTGGGTAGCACGATGGGTAACTTGGACGATCGATCCCGCGATATCTTCCTCACTCAAGTCCAGCAAGCTCTCCAACCTGGGGAATTCTTCCTGTTGGGTGTAGACCTCCAAAAACCGATCGACATTCTGGAAGCGGCATATAATGATGCTCAAGGTGTGACGGCTGCTTTTAATCTCAACGTATTGCAACACTTGAACGATCGATTTGATGGGAATTTCAATCTCGACTGTTTTGAGCATTTAGCTTTCTTTAATCCCACCGCCAGCCAAATCGAAATGCACCTCAAGAGTTCGATCGATCAAACCATTAAATTGAAGGCTCTCGATTTAGAAATAAGTTTCAAAGCTGGTGAAACTATTCACACCGAAATCTCTCGGAAGTTTAATATTTCAGCATTAGCTGCTACTCTGGCGGATCATGCACTCCAACCATTAAAAATATGGACAGATCCCCAAGCTTGGTTTGGCTTAATTCTCTGTCAGCGACAATGCTTGTTATCTAACGATTGTCCATAATTTAGAATCTGTGAGGGCTTTGTTTGTGCGTTGGCGGTAGCGGAGCGTTTGCTTTTTGCAATAGCCTCTGGCAAGAGACTCAAACCCGCCCTCACCCAGAAATAACCGTTGGTGTAGTCTACTGGAGATAATCGATCGTCAGTCACCATCTACGAATCCCATTAATCGATCTCGCCGCCTCAACTCATTCCAGTTAAGCGTCTGATAATAACGTCGAGCTTCCCGTTCAATTCATTACTAACGTCATCGATCTTTTGCTCTAGGCGTTGATTGCTTTGTTTAACTGCATCAACTTCAATCCCTAAACTATCGATCTTATAGTGCAGATCTGTCATATCTTGATACATTCTGTCGAACGATCGTCGAATATAGTCATTAGGAACAGTAGTTCGTTCGATCCGAGATAGTCGCTCTTCCAATCTAGCAAGTCTTGCTTCTACCCCTTGTTGCTGTGGAAAATCGTTTGGTTCGTTTGCTTGGGTCATGATGCAATAATCGACAAATGCCTATGATGTCTCAATTTTAGCACTGGGTCTGAGAGAATTGACTCTGAACAGTTGATCGATCGACCTTTATCCCCACCCACATATTCGCCTGTACGGTTTCGTAGATAGCTCTGTTTATGAGATCGATTCCTCATCGATCGACTACAAATCTTGCCATGCTGCTTCTCCTTCTGGTTTTAACCAGTCTTCCTGAGGGATCGTTTCACTGAGCAATTCAGTTTCCTCAGTAGATCGATTGGATTTACCCTCAAACATCAACAATAAGCCTGCGGTTTTGAGTAAATTGCGTAGTAATCCTATTTTCATGTCCTGGTTGCGATGAATCGGCACAGAAATTCTCGCAGGATTGCCAGATTGAGCGTAGATGTGATGACTACATTGAATCCGCAATAAATCTCAGCCGTTAGCTTCTAGTAGTTTGGCTAACTCCTTCCCAGACATCGACTTCATATCGCCAGTTCTAAAATTTGGGATTTGCTATCTATTTTTAATTGGCTACGATCGATTGACAAACAACCTTCGATCGCTTCATGGACGATTACGGTTAGTTTCATTGGTTGATCGGTAAAATATCAATTTCATTTTAACACTGCTGGGATTAGCCTTAGATTAGATCGATCGAACCGACCAGCCAGTATTGATCGATCAAGATTCGATCAATACTGGCTGGTGGGGTTGGGCGGGTTCGTTCACAATTTCTGGAATTTGGTGATGATTTATAGCATAAACCCGCCCCTACAGATCCGTACGATCGATCGAATCATGTATAATTCTGCATTAGATTTAATCGTTTGGCACAATGAAATACGATCCCGATTTCAATCATCGGCAATCGATCCGACTCAAAGGATATGATTATTCGACATCTGGGGCTTATTTTATTACTATTTGTACACACGATCGAGAACATCTATTTGGTGGTATCGTCAACGAAATGATGGAATTTAACACCTGTGGCGATATTGCTCGATCGCATTGGCAGCAATTAGCGCAGTATCATCCAAATATTATTATGGATGAATTGATCGTGATGCCCAATCATCTACATGGCATTATTATTTTAGAATCATCGACAGTTGGCACAAAATCAATTTCCGAAATTATTCGAGGTTTTAAGACATTTTCAGCCAAGGCAATTAATAAGGAACGTGGTTTGCGTGGTGTTCCAGTTTGGCAAAGAAATTATTACGATTACCTCCGGTACGCTCCGCGAACGCATCATCAGAGACGAATTAGAACTCGATCGCGTCAGGCAATATATTATCAACAATCCCCGCAATTGGGATGCAGATAAAAACAACCAAAACCAATCCTTCACCCACACAGACCTGTAGGGGCGGGTTTATGCTAGAAATTATCGCCAAATTCCATCAATATTGAACGAACCCGCCCTCCCCACTAGCAATCGATCGCATGTCATCAATCATAAATTACCACAATCGATCGAACATCATTTCCGAAACCCGAATCGCGATCGAATGTTATCATCTACACGGAATTGAATCGCGATTGATATTGGCTGGTGGGGTTGGGCGGGTTCGTTCAATATTGATGGAATTTGGCGATAATTTCTAGCATAAACCCGCCCCTACAGATCCATGAGATCGATCGAATCCCCACCCACATATTCGCCTGTACGAGTTCGTAGGGGCTGGTTTATGCGATCGATTCCGTATAATTCCAAAAATCTAAATCGAACCCGCCCTCACCCACTAATAATCGATCGATCGAATATCATCTACGCACGATCTATGGCGAGTTTAAACGGTGGGTATTCATACGTGTCAACTTAACGAAAGTGATAACGAGCTTACGCCGTTATAGCCACTACAAAAATCGTGTTAGGACGAGAGAATGAGACTTTCAGCCTCTACAGAATCCTTAAGTTGACACGTATAGTGGGTATTGCGCCCCTACTAATTTACTGTTATGCTAATTTTACAAACTAATAGTATAATTGTATGCCTGCAATACCCTATCTGATTGTCCGTGATGGTGCTGCCGCAATTGAATTTTATAAAAACGCATTTGATTCCAAAGAAATTGTTCGTCTGGCAGATCCTAACGGAAAAGTCATGCACGCTGAAATCAAGATTGGCGATTCACAGATTATGTTGGCGGATGAGTTTCCCGACATGGGCTATCGCAGCCCAACAATGCTTGGAGGTTCATCTGTATCTATTCTGATTTACGTTGAGGATGTAGATAAAGTGTTCACATCCGCTACTAATGCTGGTGCAACTTCAACGATGCCAGTCCAAGATCAGTTTGATGGCGATCGTAGAGGAACCATAACCGATCCGTTTGGG
>JANNBD010000101.1:0-4748 GCA_031385105.1 Chamaesiphon sp. OTE_78_metabat_374 | reverse complement strand
CCCCAGGCGTAGGGCTGATTTCACCCCCACCGCACCATGATATCTACTCGATCGAAGATCTCGCCGAACTGATCCACGATCTCAAAAATGCCAATCGGGCTGCCCGAATTAACGTCAAACTAGTATCCGAAGTCGGAGTCGGCACGATCGCCGCAGGAGTAGCCAAAGCCCACGCCGATGTAGTACTCATCTCCGGCTTCGATGGTGGTACCGGAGCATCCCCCCAAACCTCAATCAAACACGCCGGACTCCCCTGGGAACTCGGACTCGCCGAAACCCATCAAACCCTCGTCTTAAATAACCTCCGCAGCCGCATCGTTGTTGAAACTGACGGACAACTCAAAACCGGACGAGACATCGCGATCGCCGCCCTCCTCGGTGCCGAAGAATTCGGTTTCTCCACCGCCACACTCGTCACCCTCGGCTGTATTATGATGCGCGTCTGCCATCTGAATACCTGTCCCGCCGGAATTGCCACCCAAAATCCCGAACTCCGCGCCACCTATACCGGAGATCCCGCCCACACCGTCAATTTCATGCGGTTCATCGCCCAAGACTTACGGGAAATCATGGCAGCCCTCGGCTTCCGCACCCTCAACGAAATGGTGGGGCGCACCGATATCTTAGAATCCAAACAAGCGATCGCCCATTGGAAAGCCAAAAATATCGACCTCTCCAACCTCCTCTACCAGCCCGAAGCCGGCGCAGAAGTCGGACGCTATCAACAGATCGCCCAAGATCACGGACTTGACAAATCCCTCGATATTACTACTTTATTAGACCTGTGCAAAGACTCGATCGAGCATGGCAAACCCACCAAAGCCACCCTCCCAATCTGCAACGTCAACCGCGCCGTCGGCACCATTCTCGGTAACGAAATCACCAAAAAACACTGGCACGGACTCCCTGAAGATACCGTCCACCTCAAATTCCAAGGTAGTGCCGGACAAAGCTTCGGCGCATTTATCCCCAAAGGTGTAACTCTCGAACTCGAAGGCGATGCCAACGACTACATCGGCAAAGGCTTGAGCGGCGGTAAAATCATCCTCTACCCTTCACCCAAATCCACCTTCATCGCCGCCGAAAACGTCATCGTCGGCAACGTCGCTCTCTACGGAGCCACCAGCGGCGAAATCTACATCAACGGCATGGCTGGCGAACGGTTCTGCGTCCGTAATTCTGGGGTGAGTGCTGTTGTAGAATCGATCGGCGATCATGGTTGTGAATACATGACAGGCGGACAAGTCATCGTTCTAGGTAAAACCGGACGCAACTTCGCAGCGGGGATGAGTGGCGGTGTTGCTTATATCCTCGACGAGCAGGGTGATTTCCCGACACGCTGCAATACCCAGATGGTGGGATTGGAAACTCTGAGCGATCCTGAAGAGATTGGGAAGTTGAAGGGTTCGATCTCCAAGCACGCTGAATATACTAAGAGTCACAAAGCGATCGAGGTTCTAGCGAATTGGGATGCGATGGTGCCGAAGTTCGTGAAGGTGATGCCGCGTGACTATAAACGGGTGCTGCAAGCAATCCAGAATGCGCTGGCTTCGGGTTTGAGTGGTGATGATGCTCTGGATGCTGCGTTTGAGGAGAATTCCCGCGATGTGGCGAGAATTGGGGGGAGTTAGACAATCTTAATCGATCTAATGGGATGCGGGGATCTGTCCTAATGGACAGCTCTACGTCTACATTCCCTCTTCTGGCTATGGTTGTAAGAAAGCAGCATCAATATTTCAGTGGACACTTATCAAATCAAGCTTCTTCGTACCGATCGAGTAATCCATCTGTCAGAAGCTACAAAAGAGTACATTGAGGCTGTCAGTTTCCTCTTAAACTTTGACTGGTCGAATTTTTGGTCACGACGAGATCCAAACTGTGAAGCGATCGTTAAACTGGAGAGTGATGGCAAAATTCAGGGCTTAATCCATCTGGCCGTTTATCCCTATCCGATTGAAACTGATAAACCTGAATACCTTGAAATTATAGCTCTAGAATCTACTAGAGCACCCGATCGACTTGTCAGTCCAGTTGGATTGTACCTAATTTGGTATGCAAGCAGCATGAGTCTGAAACTAGGTTGTGTCGGAAATGAAGATGGCTCTATAGTTAGGCTCAATTCACTAGAATCGGCAATTGACTATTACCGAAATCAGGTTAGGATGGAGGGGAAGGGGTGGATAACTTTAAGCCCAGATGAGGATGGTTATGCTTTCACATTTTCACAAGCACAAGCAATCGATTTCTGTAGCAGAATCGAGCAACAATACGGAATCCCCAATCCAATCTGAACAATTGGAAGATCGAGCTTATACAGAAAGCTTCGATGATATCATGGCAACTTGCCCACGCACTTACATGACACCGCAAGAGCGTTACGAGTTCAATAAAAACAACAAGCCATTATTGACCAGAAAGAATGCTGTCTGATGAGTGTTGATATCAATCTTAAATTCTCAATTAGGTTGTTCGATCGAAAAACACGCCCAATATACCAAGAGTCAGAAAGCGATCTCCGTTCTAGCTAATTGGGATAATCTGGTGCCGAAGTTTGTGAAGGTGATGCCGCGTGACTATAAACGGGTATTACAAGCGATTCAGAATGCGCTGGCTTCGGGTTTGAGTGGTGATGATGCTCTAGACGCTGCTTTTGAGGAGAATTCTCGCGATGTGGCGCGAATTGGGGGGAGTTAGGAGATTAGATCGATCGACTCTGCAACGTAGTAAAACTTAGAAGGATAGAGAGGATCTTAAATTACTAAGATCCTCTCTATCCTTCTATTTACATCTAGATACTCGATGATATCTGAACGAATTGCATGGCGATTAAGTTAGTCAAAGTATTCCATGTACTCTTAGAACGAGCAAAAGACGCAGCACTTGAACGTCCTTCAGTTTTATACGTTTCCCAGAGACGACGCACAAGGATTTCTCCATATGTTTCCCATAACTCTTCTTTTGGCGCAATCCATTGACCATCTTTGATAAGAACACGAAAAGCTGCTAATATAGGCATTGTAAATGGTGGAGCAACAGTAAGATTGAAAGATCGTCCTGTAATTAAAGTAGATGATTTCGTACTGCATCCACTAACTTTAGAGACAACAATTTTACCCTCACCTTTCCCATTTAGACGTTCGTGAGTCTCCATGATCTTTTCTTCTAACCACAAAATGTCTTCCAATAAAGGAAGTATTTTTTCATACTTCTTGTTATCCCATTTTGTCACGAGAGAGCCTTTCCCTGAATAAGCAGATGTTGGATGATTATCCTTTCTAAAATCAAACAATTCATTGTTGAGCAAGGCCAATCTTTGAACGAGATCTACAACTGTATAGTTTGGATTTTTATCAATATCATCCTCAAATTCATTT
This sequence comes from Chamaesiphon sp. OTE_78_metabat_374, assembly GCA_031385105.1. Taxonomy (GTDB): domain Bacteria; phylum Cyanobacteriota; class Cyanobacteriia; order Cyanobacteriales; family Chamaesiphonaceae; genus Chamaesiphon. The sequence goes on along the minus strand of JANNBD010000101.1, from coordinate 1,374 downwards.
GGCTTGAATATAATATTGGCGCGATAGCTCTCAGGTAAAAACTTTTCAATTTCTTGCCAATCACCTTCAAGATTTTTTAGTGCATAATCAGGTACAGCCTTGGACAGGTTTCTAGCACGACTAATACCTGCAACACTGTCCTCTTCAATACCAACCGCTACTGTCATTTGGACATGAGCTTGTTCAACATTGGGATAACTTTCTCTAGGTTTATGACTTCCATACAATGCGTGCATCAAAGCTTTGTAAGTATGCCCTCCGTTGAGAACACCATGTCCTACAAAATCTTCGGTTTCTTCGTCTGGTTCACTATATTCAACAACTACTTCAAAATCTCCACCATCAACCCGTTTAGCTTGTAGAGATTCAACAACAAGCATAATACCGTTGTTGTAGTAAATAAATTGCTTTGGTTCAGCTTCGAGCGTTTTTAACATAGCCTTTGCAGGTTTTGCGCTCAAGTCAGCATTTCTAGCATTTGGCCCATATGGAAAACCTTGCGGTAGATCTTTAACTGCTAATGTCAAAGTCCAAATCTGCTTTTTATCATCGTTATCTTGGTATACACGACAAGCAGACTTTGCCAAGAATTGAACTTGTTTATCTTTCATGATGTAGCTACTCTATCTTTTTGTGTTCGACGGAACGGTTAATAGGGTTCAACGGAACCTTGTATACACGATAGCACAATTTTCTTAATCTATGCAATATTTTATACACGCCAAATTCAATACACCACTGAGTAGGTAGGCAATAATGTAGCGATTTTGTTACTCTGCCTAGAGATCTTGGGACGATCGATCCTTGTTGCCTAAATGTGGGAGTGGTAAAATTGGATCATATTCAATCTGTCCCATCACATCATGAATACGATCGAATCGATAGTTCGGGAACTAGAAAAAATCCCCGAACCAATGCAACTGAGCGTCCTAGCATTTATTCGCTCTCTTGATGGATCGGCTACCCCTGAGAATCATCATCCTTCAGAACTACATCCAAGAATTTTGGGGCTAAATCGCGGCGCGATGAAAATGAGCGATGACTTCGATGAACCACTACCAGATGAATTTTGGCTCGGCGAAGCATGAGGATTTTGCTAGATACTCATATCTTTATCTGGATGGCGACAGAACCAGAACGCTTATCGCCGAGAGTTACTGAGTCGATAATCGATCGTCAAAATAGCTTATTTCTTAGCTTGGCAAGTATTTGGGAAATCCAAATCAAAGTAGGTTTAGGAAAACTAGATTTGAAAGGCGATCTCGCAACAATTGTAGATATTCAGACAAAGGAAAATTCTATTCAGTTACTATCGATTGAATTAAAGCATATTTACGCACTCTCAAATCTACCTGCTCACCATCGCGATCCTTT
>JANNBD010000099.1:0-11581 GCA_031385105.1 Chamaesiphon sp. OTE_78_metabat_374 | reverse complement strand
CCTTCAAGACCCTAGAAGAACTTCAAATCAAGTTAGGTCAACTCTTGGCTGAATTAACTCCTGAAATTATTGCTGGTATCACCGGATATCCATTCATTTTGGATGCTCTATCTGTCATCTCTATCATTTAAATTGGTATTAAAATGTAGGAACAGCCTGGAAATAAGGTCAAATCTATGACAATCCGACAGCCCCGATATAGCAAGGAAGAGTTTGCTAAACGTGGCGATGAAATTTATGATTCACAGATTCGATCGCAAATCGATGAACAGAGTGATCGTGGTAGGATTGTCGCGATCGACATTGAGACTGGAGCTTTTGAACTAGCCGACGATCCGACGATCGCAACTCGACAACTCTATGAGCGGTTGCCAGATGCCCAACCTTGGGTCATTCGGATTGGCTATCGTGCCGTTCGTCGATTTGGCGCACGCAGCTTGAAAGACGCTCTATGATGCAAGGATACGTCAATGAAAATTATGAGGCGATAATTTCTGTTTCCGTGAAAAATGGCGGCAGTTTCAAAGCTACTGATGCTGTAATTGATACAGGGTTTACAGGCTTCTTGAGCCTTCCAACCGCTATTATTATGGAACTCGAACTACAATGGAGTTATCGAGACCGTGCGACGTTAGGCGATGGCAGCGAAACAGTATTTGATGTCTACAATGCAGAAATCTTGTGGAACGGACAGTTGCGAGAAATCGAGGTCGATGCAGCAGAGACAGAACCGTTATTAGGCATGGGTTTACTCAAAGGATATCGATTGCAAGTAGATACAATTGAGGGTGGCTTAGTGACAATCCAAACTTTATTGAACGTCAGCTAAGAATTTTGAAAGCTAGGAGCGAACGATTTTGTACGGAGCAGATCCGAAAGCTAAACCACTGCACAATTCCGCAAAGCGGACGCTCCGCGAACGAGTTAAAATGTAGGATCAGCGTGGAAATAAGGTCAAATCTATGACAATCCGACAGCCCCGATATAGCAAGGAAGAATTTGCCCAGCGTGGTGATGCTCTTTATGAGTCACAGATTCGATCGCAAGTTGAAGAAGGTAATTATGGCAAGATTGTTGCGATCGATATTGAAACCGGAGCCTTTGAAATCGCCGATAGTATTGTCACCGCATCAGAACATCTTCTTACCAGAGTCCCCGATGCTCAAACCTGGTTTATCCGCATTGGACATCAGGCAGTCTACCATTTTGGGGCGCGGAGTCTGAAAAAATCCGTATGATACATGGTGTGGTAAATCAGAGTTGCGAGGCAATTCTGCCGATTGTGGTGAAGAACGATACTAGAACCCAACTTGTTGATGCAGTAATTGATACGGGGTTTTCGGGCTTCCTAACTCTCCCATTTAGTACGATCTTAGCTTTGGATCTAATTTGGAAGGGGCGTGATATTGCAACAAAGTTTCTGCTTTTGCACAGGGAATATGCTGAATTTTTCAGTCTATCTACCCGAATTTGGGTGGATAGGTAGAAAGTTTCCGCATAATAATAGTTATGCTGCTCATTTTTTGGGTAGGGTCGTGCTTTAAGATTATGGTTAAAGTTTTTAGGTGGTAACGTGTCCTCAAATCCTGGGTTAGACAATCAATTGCTGAAGATTGAGTGGGTTCATTGCAACCGCTGTTTACATCAGACAAAGCATTCCATACTTACTGAACACGAGAAGAAAGTAACAGGTGAAACATGTTCAGAATATGGAGCACTATGGTGGCATACAACACATACTCTTTTTATTTGTTGCGGTTGTGAATCTATAACGCTGCGCCGTCAGATGATGTTTTCTGAATGGGAAAGCGGCGGGCCAGAGATTGAGTTTTATCCGCCACAGGTATCTCGTCAATTACCCAAATGGCATGATGAACTACCTTGTGAGATACACGAGTTATTATCTGAGATTTACACGGCATTGCATTCAAATAGTCGTCGATTAGCTTTAATGGGAGTACGGACAATAATTGATATGTTTGTCCTTGATAAAATTGGAGATATTGGGACATTTCAGCAAAAGTTACAGGCATTAGTAGATGGTGGCTATTTAGGTAGTCAGCAAAAAGATATCTTAAATGTAACTCTTGAAGCAGGCAATGCAGCAGCACATCGTGGCTATAAGCCCTCATCAGAAGTTTTGAGCCATGCAGTAGATGTGGTGGAAAGTTTGTTGCAGTCCTATGCACTTGAGAAAATGAGCCATTCCATTAAAGCAAAGATTCCATCCAGAACCAGATCAAGCAAGCCTAGTTTACAATGTAGAGTGGAAGGCGCATCATAACAACCCTATTGGAGCGGACTTTGAGGTTTTCTTGTATGGTGCAAAGCATGGCTTAAAGCTGCTTAGTAGGAACGCTAAGTGTCAGTATTGCTCATCCGTTGGCGAAGCCTCTCCCATAGGAGAATCGATCCTAGAAGTAGCCGATCGCCATGACACGATCGCAATTACTAATCTCAACTTTTAGAACAAAACCACCGCACAAATAACTTCTCCCCCTCAATCCAGACGAATATCAGTAAGCTGCAACCAAAACAGATTCCCAGTTCAAATAAGCTCAAAGGATGAGTGCCAAAGAACGATCGCAATGGAGCGACATAAACCACCGCCAACTGCAACAGAATCGTCCCCAGAATCGCCCACAATAACAGTGGATTGCTAAACGGATTAATTTCGATAACGAGTTTATTTACAGAGCGCACAGCTAAAGCGTGACCCATTTGGGCGATACAGAGCGTAGTAAAAACGATCGTTTTCCAGGTATCGGGATCGCCAGCATAATCGACTGAGTGGGTGCGATCGAATGCCCATTTCATCAACCCGATTGTGACGATCCCAAACACTAATCCAATCCGAATAATATATCCACCCAAACCCCTGGCAAAAATACTTTCAGTAGGTTGAAATGGTTCTCGCTGCATCACATCTGCTTCCCCTAGTTCCAATGCCAAAGCCAGCGCGGGAATCCCATCGGTGACTAGATTCATCCATAGGATTTGTAAGGGTGAGAGCGGCACACCACCCAAACCCATCAGCGGAGCAGCGGCGATGGTGAGGATTTCACCGATATTACTGCCGAGGATGTATTTGATAAACCTGCGAATATTGGTGTAGACAATTCGCCCTTCTTCGACTGCGGCGACGATGGAACTAAAATTATCATCTAATAGCACCATATCGCTAGCTTCTTTACTGACATCAGTGCCCGTAATTCCCATTGCTACGCCGATATCTGCTTGTTTGAGTGCAGGGGCATCATTCACGCCATCCCCTGTCATTGCGACTAATTCGCCTTGTTGTTGCAAGGCTTTAACGATGCGTAATTTATGTTCGGGAGCGACACGGGCATAGACATTGACTGATGCGATTGTCTGCCTTAAAGTCGTTTCATCCATCTGGGCAATTTCATTGCCGCTGACAACTTGGCATTCACCTTCAGCGATGCCCAAGTCGCAAGCAATCGCCCGCGCTGTCAGAGGATGATCGCCTGTAATCATCATCGTGCGGATTCCCGCAGTTTTACAGGTAGCAACAGCAGCGCGAACTTCAGGGCGTGGGGCATCGAGCATTCCGACTAAACCGACCCAAATTAGTTCTGATTCGGCGTTATCTGCGTCAGGAAGGTGGGGGAAATAGCGATAGGCGAAACCTAAGACTCTCAGCCCTTGAGTCGCTAGACGGGCGTTTTGGGCGCGGATTGTTTGTCGCTCTTGCTCAGTCAATTCAGCATACCGATCTGCGATGAGGGTGTGGGTAGATCGATCGAGGATGGCTTCGGGCGATCCTTTGGCGAATAATAGGTAATATGGGGCTTGTTCGCAGATGACGCTCATCCGTTGCCTATCGCTATCGAATGGATATTCTTGGATGCGTGGGTAACTTTGAGCAGTGGCTTCAATTCCGGCTTTGTGAGCGAGTACGAGTAAAGCTCCTTCTGTCGGATCTCCTAAAATTTGCCACTGATTATCGGTATACTGCAACACTGCATCATTGCAAAGGGCGCAGCCCCAGAGCAAACCTTTTAAAGCTGGATCTGCGAGTGGCTCGACTGATTTACCATTAAGCTGAAACTCACCGTTGGGAATGTAGCCTTCGCCCCCAATCTGATATTCAGCCGTCAAGGTAGCCACCTGTTGCACCACCATTTTATTTTGGGTGAGGGTGCCTGTTTTGTCTGAACAAATAATCGTCACCCCGCCGAGGGTTTCTACCGCTGGGAGTTTGCGGATTAGGGCTTGGCGTTTTACCATTCGCTGGGTACCCATTGCCAGAGTGATGGTGATGACGGCGGGTAAACCTTCGGGTACGACGGCTACGGCGACACTCAGGGAGGTTTTGACTAATCCTTTTAATGTATCCAGATTGAAGGAACCTTTGAGTAAATCGGGTAACATTCCGCCGATAATCGTCAGAGCGACAATTACCAATGCGCCACCAACTAACACATTTCCCAGATGGATTAATTTTTGTTGGAGTGGAGTCGGCTGATTTTCGACACCTTGTAGGAGCGCGGCGATTTTGCCGAGTTCGGTATTCATCCCTGTGGCGGTGACAACTGCAATCCCTCTCCCAGTGGTGATTTCAGTTCCTTGATAGACTAAGTTTACTCGATCGCCCAAAGGTGTCTCGGCGGCTAATTCTGTGTCGGCAGTTTTACTACTAGCCGTGGCTTCGCCTGTGAGTGCGGATTCTCGAATTTGGAGTTGTACTGATTCAATTAATCGAGCATCTGCGGCGAGTTGATTGCCAGCCTCCAGATAAATCACATCTCCAGGTACCAATTCCCGCCCATCAATTTCGCTAATTTTACTGTCGCGTAACACCCTAACTTTAGGCGCAGCCATCTGTTTGAGTGCGGCTAATGCTTGTTCGGCGCGACTTTCTTGGAAGTAACCTAAAATCCCATTTAGGATCACAATTGAGAGAATTGCGATCGTATCTTTATATGGCAATCCACTCGTTTTTCCCGCTTGGATTTCCATAAAATCAAAGATACCAGAAACCACCGCTACGACGAGTAACATGACCAACATAATATTGGTAAATTGGTCGAATAAAATCTGCCACCATTGCCGACTAGCTGCTGCTACTAATTCATTCGCGCCGAATTCTTGTTGTCGATTGATTATTTGTGGCTCTGTTAAACCTGTTCGATCGTCTGTTTCTAGTTGTGTTAATGTCTGAGTAACACTCAGTGTCTGCCAGAGTAGATCTGATGGCTTCGTCTTCTGAATAATTGATGACGGTGAAAGCATATGACAAGGTTTAAACTACTTATAGTCTGAATTTTCACCAAACTCGCTCGATTGGATAGAGATCGAAAACCTTGTCAGCACTCAAGAATGGCATTTCTTCCACTATTACTTGAGCAATCATAATTCTGTCAAAGGGATCGCGATGCTCATTTGGTAAATTCATAGTGATTCTGTCCAAAATTCGTCAGGAAGGGGATCTTCAAAACCTTCATGGATTTCACCCATTCCAACGTGTAAACCAAACACGCGAGGTGATTCGTCTTGTGGTTTGTCGCTTTCTACAACCTGCTTACTAGCCAAAAATTCAATAAAGTCAATCACTGTCTGCTGTTGAGATAGCGATAGGGATCGCATTCTAGTCTGTGCTGCATCAACCAAATCGATCGTTTGATATGTCATGGTATTTCTTCCCATTACGGCTGCACTATTCATTATAAAGTCTTTGCGATAAAATCAAAGTGACATAAACTAGCTCCCATAAACGCTTGGAGGTATTATGACAATTGCTATAGCTCCCACCACATCGATTGCCGAAGGCAGTCCAGAGGACAACGATACTCAGCCGTTGCTATTGGATGTGAGTGATACGACTCTAATCGTTACGCCAGAACAGTTTGACGTTCTCTGTGCCAAGAACCCAGACCTCCGCCTAGAACTGACCCCGAATCGAGAATTGATTGTTATGGCTCCAGCAGGCGGTGAAAGTAGTGAAAAAAACGCAGATTTAGTTACCGATGTGAATATCTGGAACCGGCAAACAAAACTAGGTCGAGTATTTGACTCGTCGGGTGGATATGACTTTGAGGCACTTGGCGGCGGAAAACCATCACCAGATGTTTCCTGGATTGAGAAGTCTCGACTAGAGGGAGTGAACATCGTTAAGTTTATTCCTGTAGTACCTGATTTTGTCATAGAACTGAGATCTGCCAGCGATAATCTCAAGCCAGCACAACAGAAAATGCTGGTGTACCAACGGTTGGGAGTTAGAATGGGATTGCTGATCGACCCCAGAAACAAGCGGGTAGAGATTTACAGATCGGGACAAGATCCAGAGATTTTAGAAGCTCCAATATCGTTGGTTGAAAACCTGCCTTTGGCAATCGACTGTAATGAAGTCATGCCAGGATTCATACTAGACATGAGCAGAATTTGGTAAATCGTACTCCCTAACCTCTGCTGATATTGGGTTTTGATGCTTGAGGGTGTGACAAGGATATTGTTAGAGGTCTTGAAGAACTACCCAAAATTAAATTTCAGTTCATATTATTAAGAATTAAAAATTGATAGTACGAGTAATTGAAAATTTTGGTTTATTCTTTGTATTATCTTAAAATGAGTCTATTCTAAATATATTAACAAATTTATGGAATATCTTTGATTTAAATCTTTTCATATTTTAGGTTTCGTAGCTTGGTTCGCAGGATTATTTTATTTGCCACGTCTTTTTATATATCATATTGAAGCAGAAGAACGTGAAGAGCCAATTCGGAGTGCTTTAAAAGAAGAATATAGCCGAATTGAAAAGCTATTGTATAAACTGATCATGATGCCAGCAATGATATTTACAGTTGTAATGGCGATTGGTATTGTCTCTACAGAACCAGATATTTTGAAACAAAACTGGCTACATGTAAAATTATTATTTGTATTGTTATTAATACGCCCGTAAACGTCGATCTCAGAAACAAGATGAATTGAGTATTTCCAGCTAAAATCTAAAGCTGTTCTTGCCATTTTAGGATTAAAGGTGAAAGTTTAGCAATCGGCTTTTTATATAACCCAATTTGCTACCTACAACCTCAGCGGTTAGAAACCGCTGTCTTGTCGTTTTTTTATTCGGGGGGAACCCCCGAATAAAAACGCCGCTGCACGCACGAGCAAAGTCCGCCTGTCTTGTCGTTTTCTTATTCGGGGGGAACCCCCGAATAAAAACGCCGCTACGCGGACTAGTTTATTAGTCCGCGTAGGCGGACTTTGCAGCATTAGCCGTACTCGCGGAGCGTATCCGTCAGGATGGCTTCAGTCGCAGGCATTATATAGGTAGCAACTTTAGTTAGATAATCTTTAGCAAGATTATTCTCGTTTTTCCACCACGATCGTTAGATGAGCAACCATTGCACCAATTGAACCCACCGCAGCCAGAATCGGAAAGAAAGCCGCACTGATGACACCACCAACCACGCCAACGGTTAGGGGGATTTCAATTAAGATATGTCCCTCTTCATTTTTGAGAATAATCCGCCGAATGTTGCCTTGATGGACGAGTTCCTTGATTTTGGCACCCAGGGCATCACCATTAATACTAAATTCTTCTACCCCGATCTTTTCTGCTGTTTTCACTTCATGTTCTCCAGTCACTAATTCAGTTTGGATTGTTTCGACGTTTTCTTGAAAATTATCATTTTGGACGTTCATATTATTAATTCCTGCTATTGTGTAATGGTCCAGGGTTGTGCGTAGATTACTGCATTTAGCCATTGTTGCTTGATTATTTTCACCGTCATTAATAATGTTCAGGCATTTAATCGATTGTTCAAGGCAAAGCACTAAAATTTATAGCCAACGCCGAGGGTAATATCTGTGGAATATTCACTTTTGAACGGAATTGTCAAACCACCTTTAAGCACAAACTGGTCATTTAATAAATAATCTACTCCACCAGTCAAGTAGCCAGCAACGTTGGCTCCACTGTTATTGTTATCGCCAGTATATAGATTCAAACCAGCACCAACATATGGTTCGAGTCGGTAATCCCCATAATTATCAAAATCGTAAGTAACCGATGTCCCAATCACTACCCCACCAGTGGGAAAGCGCACATTAGGGCGAAGCGAGAGATTTTGGCTAAGTGGAAATCTCGAATCTACACCAAATACTGATTTACCACCACCAAAGGATAATGAGGGAGCAATTTGACTAGGTTTTGTCTGTGCTTGGACTGAATCAACTGTCAAGGTAGCGACACTTAGAATTGCAACGATGATTAGTTTGATATTCACGGTATTTCTTTTAAAGTCTAAATCTTTATATTTGATTGAAATATTGATAGCTAACAGAATCAGATCAGATGCTCTTAACTATTTTTTCTCCATGAGTTAAGTGTAAAACTTAAAGTCATAGACATCCATCTATCTAAAGTATTAACCTGACTGATGATTACGTTAATCTCACTCTAGAATTAGCATCTCATCCAAATCTGGCATTCCCATAGATCGGTACTGTTGGATAGAGATATTACTTTTGATTCTGAATAGTTACCTCATTTGGGAGATTTTTTTTCTGACCTGACCGCATAGGGTAGTGATATGGATGCGAAAGAATAGCTACAGCTCAGTTCTCGCTCATCACGCAACAATTAGCAACAAAGGAGAGCATTATGAACATTATCGCTTGGACAGTACTCGGATTATTATCTGGGGCGATCGCTAAAGCTATCTACCCTGGTAGTCAAGGGGGTGGGATTTTATCCACAATTGTTTTGGGAATCATCGGTGCTTTTATTGGTGGTAGTTTGTACAGTTTAATTTCGACAGGAAGTATTCAAGTTGCCGCCACAAGCTTGAGTATTCCTGGACTGGCAATCTCCGTGTTAGGGGCGATAGTAGCAATCTATCTCTGGGGCTTAATGGCTCGGAATGCTTAAACCGCTTTTGGGTGTTAGACATCTAGGTTTTGCAAGATGTCTAATTTACTCAAATCGAAAAAATTATTATCAATTTGGAGTCAGATTATGTCACCAGAATGCTTTGAACTATCAATGGAACAACAATTCAACATGCGAACGATTGAACTAAATACTCTTAGTCTTTCACCAGAGCAGCTACGGGAACTATTCGTTGAAATATCTAGGCAGTTAATTGTCAAAGATAATGTGATTCGTCATTTGATGAAGAATGGTTTCTAGATCTAGATGAGGAATTGAAAGATTGTGTCAACATGTCAGCCAGAAAAGCGGTGAACAAATATTTGTTCACCGCTTTTGAGTTGAAATATTGACCACCATTGGGGGTGCGCGTAGCTGCGTTCGATTCAGCAGTCCTAAACATAATTCACCCTTTTGACTGATTGAGATTATCTCAAAATGTAGACGATGTAAACTGACATTTTAAATATGCTGAGAAGGTAAAGGAGATATCGATCCTCGTTGGCGGAGAGCCATCTCCCCTGGAGCATCAAATCTGATATTTCCGCTCATTACCCTAAAAAAATCATGGACATGAACCACGAACGCAGAGCAGTAGGTGTTTTTGCTAACCGTTTGGAAACTGAGAACGCACTACTTGAGATCAAAAGCAACGGCTTTCCAATGGAGAATGTCTCTGTTGTCGGCCGAAATGCCGATTCAGCAGATCGAGTTGCTGGCGTAGAAATACACAACAATATCGATAACAAAGCTGATGAAGGCGCGGTAGCTGGTGCCGTTACAGGCGGCGCGCTTGGCGGTGTCACAGGTCTGCTAGTTGGCTTGGGCACTCTGGCTATTCCTGGAGTCGGACCTGTGATGTTGGCTGGTGCTGCGGCTACCGCTCTGGCTACGACCTTAGCTGGCACAGCGATTGGTGCGGGTGGAGCTAGTCTATTGGGCGCGCTGATTGGATTGGGTGTTCCTGACAATGATGCCCAAGTCTACAGCGATTTGCTCGAACAGGGCTACTATCTTGTCGTCGTCGATGGTACTGAGACTCAAGTTCGCCAGGCGGGAGAGGTTTTGAGTCGCAAAGGGATTAACCAATGGCAAGTGTACGACGTGAGCAGTGCCTCTGGCAAACATGCAAATAACCTGCTCTAAGTAGCTAGAGAGTCTCAGCACCTAAAGTGTGTTGGGACTCTCCCGCCTCGATCCTAGACTCATATTCATTATTTTTAGAGGAAATAACTGATGACACGCCTAAAAACTTTGATTCCTGCCTTCGGTTTTGTCTTGTTGGCAATCACAGGCTGCCAAGAAGTCGCCAAGACGAACAGTGATGCACCTGGTTCGACTACAAATCCAACCGTCGAAACGCCGACCAACACAGCAGCTAAATCAAGCCAAGACGACGCTGCTAGTAAGGTCAGACGCGACCAGCTCAACTCGGATATTCGGGCAAGAGAACAGCGAAATAATGCTACCAATCAAGGTGGAGCGACTAATCGTAGTGACACTGACTTGGCAAGTGAAGTCCGCAGCAAGTTGGAAGTCAATTTACCTGCTAGCGCGCTAGCGGTAACAGCCAAGGATGGTGCTGTGATGGTGACAGGGACAGTACCTACTCAAGCTCAATTCGATCGAATTAGTGGATTGGCTAAGGAAATTAAGGGCGTTTCTGCGGTGACGATGAAGGTGGCTGTCGCTCCTGCTAAAACGAATTAATTCACTTTACTCACATCTTGCACCAGTTTGAATATACTAGTGCTAACCGTAGATACAGGGGCATCCCTACAAGTTATCTGTAGGGGTACCCATGAAGGGCACCCTAAGATCTACGCCTAATAATAGTATTTTTAAACTGGTACAAGATGTGAGTATGCTCTTTACGAGCAATCACCGAAGATCTTCACTAGATAAATGCGTTGAAATCAGACTCCAGGCTACCTAAAAAACTTAGCATTCGCCCCCGACTGTTGCTGTCTACACTGCTGGCGGGAATAGTAGCGGTACTATTGCCTCCTCCTGTTCATTTGGTGGCACGGCTACTCTGTAGCTGGGATGCTTTTACGGTTTGCTTTCTATTTTTGACTTTGCGAGTAATGCTCCGCGCTAACCCAGAGATTATGCGCCGTTTTGCTAGGCAAGAAGATGAAGGACGGGTGATGATTTCGGGCTTGATTACGATCGCTGCTTGCCTCAGTATTGTGGCAATCGTGCTCATTTTACAAGATAAAGGTCAGGAAGATAGTCTGTTATTTTTCCATTTAGGACTTGCCATTTCAACAATTGTTAGTTCCTGGTTGTTAGTACATACTATTTTTGCTCAACACTATGCTCATATTTACTATCAACAAGAACGAACGCTAGCTGAATGTAAATTAGACGGTTTAGATTTTCCTGGTGAAATTGAGCCAGATTATTGGGATTTTCTATACTTTTCATGTGTAATTGGAATGACTGGTCAGGTGTCTGATATTAGTGTCACCTCCCGCGAGATGCGACGGTTGAGCTTAATTCATGGTGTTTTATCATTCTTTTTTAATACAACAATTGTCGCAATGATGATTAATATTGTGGCTGGATCGATTAGTCCAAAATAGATGCTATCTATCTATAGGAATAGAGATTGCTTTAGAAACAGAATTTATAATCTACCTATTTGTTGATTTTTTTACTAAGAAATATTAGTACAAC